>NZ_QJRK01000026.1:0-90690 GCF_003205245.1 Pseudomonas sp. MB-090624
CTGGCCCGAAACAAACGTAGGAGCGAGCGCAGCTCGCGATTGCGCCGCGCGGGCGGCGCTCGATCTCACAGGCGCTGAAGATGCTCCGGCTACCCTTGCCAGGAACCATAGAATCTCCCACAGGTACTGCACAACCTTCAGGGCTGGCGCTTTCCCTGTGGGAGCCGGCTTGCCGGCGATAGGGCCGGTACAGGTTTACAAAGACTTCTCGAAAATCTTCGAATTACGCTGATAGTTGTACAGCGAAGCCCGCGCTGCCGGCAGGCGCTCCACGCCACTCGGCGCAAAGCCACGTTCGCGAAACCAGTGCGCAGTACGGGTAGTAAGCACGAACAGGGTACTCAAGCCCATTTGCCGCGCACGGCTCTCGATGCGCTCCAGCAATTCGTCGCCCCGCCCACCATGGCGGTATTCCGGGTTGACCGCCAGGCACGCCAGCTCGCCGGCCTCGGAATCGGCAATCGGGTACAGCGCCGCACAGGCGATGATCATGCCTTCGCGCTCGACCACACTGAATTGCTCGATCTCACGCTCCAGCACCTCGCGCGAGCGACGCACCAGGATGCCCTGCTCTTCCAGCGGGCTGATCAGGTCGAGCAAGCCACCGACGTCTTCGATGGTCGCCTCGCGCACCACCTCGAACTGCTCCTGCGATACCAGCGTGCCGCCCCCGCCGCGGGTGAACAGCTCGGTCAGCAGGGCGCCGTCTTCGGCATAACTGACGATGTGGCTACGCGCGACGCCGCCCTTGCAGGCTTCAGCCGCAGCATCCAGCAACTCGCCCTGGTAATCGCTGCCCAGGCGCTGCAGGTGCGGGGCCACCTGTTGTGGGCGCAGCTCGCGTATCAGCTTGCCGTCTGCGTCCAGCAAACCTGGCTCGGCGCCGAACAGCAGCAGCTTGTCGGCACCCAGGTCGATGGCCGCGCGGGTAGCGACGTCCTCGCAGGCCAGGTTGAAGATCTCCCCGGTGGGTGAGTAACCCAAGGGCGACAACAGCACGATGGAGCGCTCGTCGAGCAGGCGGCTGATGCCCTTGCGGTCGACCCGGCGCACTTCGCCGGTGTGGTGGTAGTCCACCCCTTCGAGCACACCGATCGGCCGTGCGGTGACCAGGTTGCCGGACGCCACGCGCAGGCGCGAGCCCTGCATCGGCGAGGCCGCGATGTCCATCGACAGGCGCGCCTCGATGGCCAGGCGCAGGGCGCCGACAGCGTCGATCACGCAATCCAGGGTGGCGGCATCGGTGATGCGCAGGCCGCGGTGGTAATGCGGCGTCAGGCCGCGCTCAGCCAAACGGCTTTCGATCTGCGGGCGCGAGCCGTGCACCAGTACCAGGCGCACGCCAAGGCTGTGCAGCAGGACCAGGTCGTGGACGATATTGCCGAAGTTGGGGTGCTCTACCCCATCGCCAGGCAGCATGACCACGAAGGTGCAGTCGCGATGGGCATTGATGTAAGGGGAGGCATGACGCAGCCAGTTGACGTAATCGGGCATGACAGGGCCTGTGAATAAGTGGACGGAGAACGGCGATACACGGGGCGTTCAGGATCATCGTCGGAACAGGCTTGCGGTCACGCGCGGTCTCCTCTAGGCAGGAACGAATCAGTACGATTGACGTTTAGTGCAGGCAATAGTGCCGGATCAGGTCACGCAATAGACGCACGGTAGGCTCGATTCGTGACATTTCAAGGTATTCGCCAGGCTGGTGGGCGCAGGCGATGTCGCCGGGGCCCAACACGATGGTCTGGCAACCCAGCTGCTGAAGATAAGGTGCTTCGGTGCCGAACGCCACCGCTTCGGCGCGATGGCCGGTCAGGCGTTCGGCTACCTGCACCAGCTCGGCGTCGGCCGCCTGCTCGAACGGCGGCACCTCCGGGAACAGCGGTGCGTAGTCGATACGGACCTCGTGGCGCTCGGCCAGCGGCTGCAGTTTCTCGCGGATGGCCGCCCGCAGCTGCTCGGCATCCATGCCGGGCAAAGGCCTCAGGTCGAACTCCAGTGCGCACTGGCCGCAGATACGGTTTGGGTTGTCGCCGCCGTGGATGCAGCCAAAGTTCATGGTCGGGGTGGGCACGCTGAACTGCGGGTTGCGGTAGGTTTGCTGCCATTGCTGGCGCAGGCCCATCAGCTCGCCCATGACCGCGTGCATGGCTTCCATGGCGCTGTGGCCCAGGCTTGGGTCCGAGGAGTGGCCGCTGCGCCCCAGGATGTCGATGCGCTCCATGAGGATGCCCTTGTGCATGCGGATCGGCCGCAGCCCGGTCGGTTCGCCGATCACCGCCGCTCGCCCCAACGGCTGGCCAGCCTCGGCCAGGGCGCGGGCACCAGACATGGAGCTTTCTTCGTCACAGGTGGCGAGGATCAGCAGGGGCTGCTTGAAATCGTGCTCCAGCAGCGGAATGACGGCTTCGATGATCAGGGCGAAGAACCCTTTCATGTCGCAGCTACCCAGGCCAACCCAGCGCCCGTCGGTTTCTGTCAGCTTCAGCGGGTCACTGCGCCACAGTTGTTCGTCGTAGGGCACGGTGTCGCTGTGCCCCGCCAGCACAAGGCCGCCCGGGCCGGTGCCGCGGCTGGCCAGCAGGTTGAACTTGCCGGGGGTAACCTGCTGAATGTCACACTGGAACCCCAGGTCGCCCAGCCAACCGGCGAGCAGCTCGATGACCTGGCGGTTGGACTGGTCCAGCGCTGGCTGGGTGCAACTGACCGAAGGCGCGGCGATCAAGGCGGCAAACTGGTCTTTCAGCGTCGGCAACGGCATGCGCGTACTCCTGGGAAGCGTTGCCCATCATAACAATGCCTATCGTTCCCAGGGCAAGCGTGTGGGCTTCTTCGCGGGCTTGCCCGCTCCCACATCGATTTCAATGCCTTCAAGGGCTGCGCTTTGCCTGTGGGCGCGGGCGAGCCCGCGAAGAAACCACCGCGACCCGACAGAGCGCGGCCGACTGCTGTAAACTCCTTGCCAACCACGCCCCCTCCTTCGAGTCTGTGATGCACAAAGAAACCGAACTCAAGCTACGCGCCAGCCGCGAGACCCTTGCCGCCCTGCGCGAGCACCCTCTGCTGAAAAAGCGCAACAAGTCCGGCTGGCAGACCCGCGAACTGACCAACCAGTACTTCGACACTGCCGAGCGTGAGCTGTCTGCTGCCCGCGTGGCCCTGCGCCTGCGTCGCGATGGCGATGTGGTCATCCAGACCCTCAAGTGCCGCGGCCAGAGCGTAGCGGGCCTGTCGGAGCGCAATGAGTACGAGTGGAACCTGGACAAGCCCAAGCTGGACCTGAAAAAGCTCGATGCCACCTGCTGGCCCGAACAACTGGCCGGCCTGGACAAAAAGACCATCAAGCCACTGTTCACCACGGACTTCACCCGCGAGTTCGCCGAAATCGCCTGGGGCCGTGGCAAAAGCAAGGTGGTGATCGAGGCCGCGCTGGACCAAGGCTTCGTGTTCGCCGGCAAGCGCAAGGAAGCCATCTGCGAGCTGGAGCTTGAGCTGCGCGAAGGTGAGCCGCAGGCACTGCTGGAACTGGCCGCCGAGCTGGCCGCCAGCCTGCCGTTGATGCCGTGCGACATCAGCAAGGCCGAGCGCGGCTACCGCCTGCTGGAGCCAGACAGCTATGAGCTGGGCCTGCCAGGGGCCGAGCTGGACGCGGAAATGGCCGTGGACGACGCCTACGCCGCCCTGGCCTGGCAACTGCTGGGCAGCAGCCAGCGCCTGGCCGAGCAGTACCGCCACAATGGCCACTGGCGCCTGTTGCAGGACTGGGTCGAGTGCCTGAGCGAACTGCGTGCCTTGACCGCCAGCCTGGGCCAGGCCGCACCGCGTGCCGCTACCCGTGAACTGCGCAGCAGCCTCGACGCCCTGCTGGAAGACTGGCGCCCGCTGGTGCAGGCCGGTAACGACGACGAAGACATCCGCCGCGCCGCGCCCGAGCAGTTTGCCGAAGAGCTGGAAGACGTGCGCTGGGGCCAGTTCTCGCTGGAAACCTCACGCTGGCTGCTGGCCCGCACCTGGACAGTTGAACGCAAGGGCCGTGGCGAACGCCAGGGCAAGGCGCAGCTGGCCAGCTGGATGGGCCATTTGCTGGGTGAAGAAGGCCGTGCACTGAAGCTGCCGCTGTACACCCAGCGCCCCGAAGACCTGGCTGAGCAACTGCCGCGGATCGAACAGTTGCTGGCCTGGCTGCACCACGCCCGCCAGGTGCTGGAAGCACCGCAGATGGACCGCCTGTATGGCGACCTGAAGAAGCTGCACGAGCTGGCCGAACTGCCGATCAGCGATGAAGTGCTGGAAGCACGCATCGACCAGGCACGGGCAGTCGACCAGAGCCGTGGCTGGAAGCACCTGCTCAAGGCCTGATGCGGCCCTGTAGGAGCGGCCCTGCGTCGCGAAAGGGGTGCGAAGCGCCCCCGGGATCTGCGCTTCAAGCAGATACTGCCGGGGCCGCTTTGCGGCCCTTTCGCGACGCAAGGCCGCTCCTACACGAAACCACGTCAGCGGGTCTTGAGCGGCAGGCTGGTCGTGGACTTGATCTCTGAAAGTGCCACAATCGAGTTCACTTCCTGAATCCCCGGCACGTTCGACAGCTTTTCGAAGAAGAACCGCTCGTAGGCCTCGATATCCGAGGTAACGATGCGCAGCAAAAAATCCACCGCGCCCATCAGCACATAGCATTCCAGCACCTCCGGGAAGCCGCGAATGGCCTCGGTGAATTCGGTGAAGTTGGAGCGCCCGTGGGCATTGAGCTTCACCTCGGCGAATATCTGGGTGTTCAGGCCGATCTTTTTGCGGTCGAGCAAGGTCACCTGCCCACGAATCACCCCCTCGTCCTTCAAACGCTGGATACGCCGCCAGCACGGTGACTGTGACAGCCCCACACGCTCGGCAATCTGCGCGCTGGAAAGCGAAGCGTCCTCTTGCAGCAGTTCAAGAATGCGCCGATCGTAGGCGTCCAGCTCGCTATGCATTGCTGTTTCTCCATGATGGGTGCTGACGAATTGCTCAATTCGTTAGCCAAGCAAAATGGTCAAATCATAGCGAATAAAGGCTGCCTAATGCCTGTCAGTTAAGCGTTACTGGGGCTGCTTTGCAGCCCTTCGCGGGCACGCCCGCTCCCACACGTTAGGCGCTGAACTCAAGAAATGCGCGATCACCCTGTGGGAGCGGGCGTGCCCGCGAAGGGTCGCAAAGCGGCCCCAAATTACTTGACCGACAGGCATTAGCCTATAGCCTCGCGCAATACCTCTGCACCGTAGGTGTAAAACCCCGAAACCCTTCCCCCGTGATGCCCGCGCCCCGCCCGGCTAGCCTGATCGGCACATTCCCGAACAGGCACGGACGCCCAGCATGCATAGCCCGCACACAATGACCCTCGACCTTGAACGCGTGCTCGCCGCGCTGGTCGCCGACCAGCACCTGCACGCCAACGACGCCGAGCACGTGCTCGACAACGCCGCCGCCCACCCCGCTTGCCATCCGCTCGAACAGATCGCCGCCTGCAGCCTCGAACACCGCCAACAGCCTGGCCAGCAGCTGGACCTTGAGCACCTTTGCCAATGGCTGGCCCGCAAGGTCGGCCAGCCTTACCTGCGCATCGACCCCATGCAGCTCGACCTGCCCCAGGTCAGCGGCCTGATCGCGCCGGCCTTCGCCCAGCGCCACGGCATCCTCATCGTCGCAGCCGACGCCCTCGGCGTTACCGTCGCCAGTGCCGAGCCCTACCAGAACGACTGGCAGGCCGACCTGGCCCGCAGCCTGGGCCGGCCGATTCGCCGGGTGCTGGCCAGCCCGTTGCAAATCCGCCAGGCAGGGCAGTCGTTCCAGCACCTCGCCCAGTCGGTAAAAGGCGCGCAATACCAGCAGGCCGCCGGCCTGGGCGAACTCGAGCAACTGCTGGAACTGGGCAAGCGCCAGGCCGAAGCCAGCGCCGACGACGCGCACATCGTGCACATCGTCGACTGGTTGCTGCAGTACGCTATCGAACAACGTGCCAGCGACATTCACCTGGAACCCCGCCGCGATCAGGGCCAGTTGCGCTACCGCATCGACGGCCTGCTGCATAACGTGTACGCCTTTCCTGCCGGCGTGACCTTGGCACTGGTCAGCCGCCTCAAGCACCTGGGGCGCATGGATGTGGCGCAAAAGCGCCGGCCGCAGGACGGCCGCCTGCACAGCCGCCTGCCCGGCGGCGGTGAGGTCGAGCTACGGCTGTCGACCCTGCCAACCGCCTACGGCGAAAAGCTGGTGCTGCGCCTGTTCGACCCGCAGCAACTGCACGAGGGCTTCGACCGCCTCGGCCTGCAAGGCCAGCAACTGGCCCAGTGGCAGCGCCTGTTGGCCAAGCGCCAGGGCATCATCCTGGTGACCGGCCCCACCGGCTCCGGCAAGACCAGCACGCTGTATACCAGCCTCAAGCTATTGGCCACGCCACAGGTCAACCTGTGCACCATCGAAGACCCCATCGAGCGCCTGGAGCCGGCGTTCAACCAGTTGCAGGTGCAGCCCGCCCTGGACCTTGGTTTTGCCGCCGGGGTACGCGCCCTGCTGCGTCAGGACCCGGACATCATCATGATCGGCGAAATTCGCGACCGCGAAACGGCCCTGGTGGCGGTACAGGCCGCCCTGACCGGGCATTTGGTGCTGTCTACCCTGCACACCAACGATGCCTGCGCGGCCATCACCCGCCTGCAGGAACTGGGCGTGGCCGACTACCTGATCAAGGCGACGCTGGTCGGCGTCATGGCCCAGCGCCTGGTACGCACCCTGTGCCCGGACTGCCAAGCGAATACCTGCGCCCACTGCCGTACCTGCCGAGGCACCGGCTTTCATGGCCGCACCGGTTTATTTGAACTGCTCGAGCCCAGCGACCAGCTGCGCGCGCTGATCGGCCGGGATGCCGACCTGACCATTCTGCGGCAACAGGCCCGGGCCGATGGCCTGGTGGACCTTCGCCGTTGTGGCGAGGCCAAGGTGACCACTGGGCAGACCTGCATGCATGAGGTATTGCGCGTGTGCGGCTGACGAAAAGCCCCGGCATTCAGGAACTTGCCCCATTGGAAAAGATCCAACGGCGCATCTTCAACCCCACCCTTCGAGGTGTTTCAACATGCGTCTCAAAACTGCCGTTGCCGCCGCTGCCCTGCTCTCGCTGCCTATGGGCTCGGCCATGGCTGATACCTTTTGGCGTAACGTGATTTCTTCCGGGGCAACGACTGGTTCGACCTACCTGACGTCGCGGGACCACAAGCTTGTCCTCGCCGCGCAGGACGACGCCAGCAGCTTCGTTGCCAGCGAAGGTGCGATTCGTGGGCCGTTCCTGGAAGCCGCCATGCACCAGGCACGGGCCGAGAACCCGGGGCTGCAGGCCTCGGACATGGAGCTGGCCAATGCCATCCTGGCCAAGAATGCGGTAGCCGAGTAAAACCCCGGGGCGCGCGCTGCGCGCCCAATCGGTCACCCCTGCGCTATCAGCGATAAGCCTCCACCGGCACACAGGCACAGAACAGGTTGCGGTCCCCATACACGTTGTCGACCCGGTTAACCGCCGGCCAGTACTTGTATTGGCGCACATGCGCAACCGGTGCCACCGCCTGCTCCAGGCTGTAGGGCCTGTCCCATATACCCAGGACATCGGCCAAGGTATGCGGCGCATGCCTGAGCGGGCTGTTCTCTGCCGGCCACTTGCCATCCTGAACGTCCGCGATCTCCGCGCGAATTGCCAGCATCGCTTCGATAAAGCGGTCCAGCTCGGCCTTGGACTCACTTTCGGTCGGTTCCACCATCAGCGTACCCGGCACCGGGAACGACATGGTCGGTGCATGGAAGCCGTAGTCCATCAGGCGCTTCGCCACGTCCTCCTCGCTGATGCCCGTCAGCGCCTTCAACGGCCGCAGATCGAGTATGCACTCATGGGCCACGCGCTGGTTACGCCCGCGGTAGAGCACCGGGAAGGCCCCTGCCAGCTGGCTGGCCAGGTAGTTGGCAGAGAGGATCGCCACCTCGCTGGCGTCAGCCAGTTGCGGGCCCATCATGGCAATGTACATCCAGCTGATCGGCAGAATGCTGGCGCTGCCCCAGGGCGCAGCGCTGACCGCACTGTTGTTCGGATCCAGGCCGGGGACCGGTACCACCGGGTGGCTGGCGACGAAGGGTTGCAGATGAGCGCGAACACCGATCGGCCCCATGCCCGGACCACCGCCGCCGTGGGGGATGCAGAAGGTCTTGTGCAGGTTCATGTGCGACACATCGGCACCGATGTCGGCAGGGCGCGCCAACCCCACCTGGGCATTGAGGTTCGCGCCGTCCATGTACACCTGGCCGCCGTGCTGGTGTACCACGTCACAGATTTCGCGAATGCCCTCTTCGTACACGCCGTGGGTTGAGGGGTAGGTGATCATCAGGCACGACAGGCGCTCACCGGCTGCGCCGGCCTTGGCCTTGAGGTCTGCCAGGTCGACGTTGCCGCCCTGATCGCAATCGACTATCACCACCTCCATGCCGGCCATCTGTGCCGACGCCGGGTTGGTGCCGTGGGCCGACGACGGGATCAGGCACAAGGTACGCTGCGGTTGCTGGCAGCTGCGGTGGTAGCGGGTAATCGCCATCAGGCCAGCGTACTCACCCTGGGCCCCGGAGTTGGGCTGCATGCAGATGGCATCGAAGCCGGTAATGGTGCACAGCCAGCTTTCCAGCTCGTCGATCATCGCCTTGTACCCGACGGCCTGCCCCACCGGGGCGAACGGGTGCAGCTGAGCGAAAGCAGGCCAAGTGATCGGGATCATCTCGCTGGTAGCATTGAGCTTCATGGTGCAGGAGCCCAGCGGAATCATCGACTGGTTCAGCGCCAGGTCCTTGTTCTCCAGCTGCTTGAGGTAGCGCAGCATCTCGGTTTCGCTGTGGTGCAGGTTGAACACCGGGTGGGCAAGGAACGGCGAATGCCGCACCAGGCTGGGCGGAATGCCTTCGGCCAGGGCCGACTGGTCAAGCGCGGGGATGTCCAGCCCGTGGTCAACCCCCACGAAAATGTCCAACAGGCGCAGCACTGTCTGCTCGTTGCAGGTTTCATCCAGGCTCACGCCCAGGTGGCCGCGGCCCAGTATGCGCAGGTTGACCTGTGCGGCTTCAGCGCTCTCGATGATGGCTGCCTGTGCGCCACCCACGTCGAGGGTAAGGGTGTCGAAGAAGTGCTGGTTGAGGCGCTTGATGCCTTTGGCCGCAAGGCCGGCCGCCAGTATCGCCGTCAGCCGGTGCACGCGCTGGGCAATGCGCTGCAGCCCTTGCGGGCCGTGGTAGACCGCGTAGAAGCCGGCGATGTTGGCCAGCAGCACCTGCGCCGTGCAGATGTTGGAGTTGGCCTTTTCACGGCGGATATGCTGCTCGCGGGTTTGCAGGGCCATGCGCAGCGCGGTGTTGCCACGGGCATCACGCGACACGCCGATGATGCGCCCGGGCATGGCCCGCTTGTAGTCGTCGCGGCAGGCGAAATACGCCGCATGTGGCCCGCCGTAACCCATCGGTACACCAAAGCGCTGGCTGGAACCCAACACCACATCGGCGCCCAGCTCGCCGGGCGGCGTGAGCAGTACGAGGCTGAGCAGGTCGGCTGCCACGCAGGCCAGGGCGTGCTGGCCATGCAAGTGCTCGATCAGCGGGCGCAGGTCGCGCACCTCGCCGTGGGTATCGGGGTACTGCAGCAAGGCGCCGAATACCGCATGCGTGTTCAGCTTATCCACAGAGTCGATGATCAGTTCGAAGCCGAAGCCTTCGGCGCGGGTCTTGAGCACTGACAGGGTCTGCGGGTGGCAGTGCTCATCGGCGAAGAATGCGTTGCTCTTGCTGCGCGCCACGCGCTTGGCCAGGGCCATGGCCTCGGCGGCGGCAGTCGCCTCGTCCAGCAGCGAGGCGTTGGCCAGGGCCAGCCCGGTCAGGTCGATGACCATCTGCTGGTAGTTCAGCAGCGCCTCCAGCCGGCCCTGGGCTATTTCGGGCTGGTAAGGCGTGTAGGCGGTGTACCAGCCGGGGTTTTCCAGCACGTTGCGCAGGATGACCGTGGGGGTGATGGTGCCGTGGTAGCCCATGCCGATCAGGCTGGTCCATACCTGGTTTTGCGCAGCGTAACCCGCGAGTTTGGCCAAGGCCGCCTGCTCGTCGAGTGCCGGAGGCAGGTCGAGGGGGCGCTTGAGGCGTATGCCTGGCGGAACGGTTTGCTCGATCAGCTCGGCGCGGCTCGCCACGCCCAGTGCGTTGAGCATGGCCTGCTGCTCGGCGGCATCCGGGCCCAGGTGGCGACGCAGGAACGGGTTGAGCTCTTGCAGTTGATGCAGGGACGGCGACTGGGACATGACCACGCTCTCTTCCTGGAACAGCTCTCATGGAGACTACAAGTCTAGGAAGGGATTGCCGGTTGTGCGGGGAAACTTGTTTGGTCAGTACCGGCCCTATCGCCGGCAAGCCGGCTCCCACAGGGATCGCATCAGGGCTGACAGGTGTTTGTCAGAAGACATGCAGCGCCTGTGAGAGCGAGCGCAGCTCGCGATGCGCCGCGCGGGCGGCGCTCGATCTCACTGGCACTGCATATCTTGTGGCGACCACCTGTCAGCCCTGATGCGATCTCTGTGGGAGCTGGCTTGCCGGCGATCAGGCCTGAAGCCTTATTCGCCGATCGCAGCCTTGTAACCAGCAGCATCCAGCAGCTTGTCCAGCTCGGCCTTGTCGCTTGGCTTGAGCTTGAAGATCCACGCCCCGTAAGGCTCTTCGTTGAGCTGCTCCGGGCTGTCAGCCAGCTCTTCGTTCACCGCGATCACTTCGCCACCCACCGGGGCATAGATGTCCGAAGCGGCCTTGACCGACTCGACCACGCCGGCAGCGTCACCCGCGGCGAATACCTTGCCGACTTCGGCAAGTTCGACGAACACTACGTCACCCAAGGCCTCCTGGGCGTGGTCGCTGATGCCCACGGTAACGGTGCCGTCGGCTTCCAGGCGGGCCCACTCGTGGCTCTCGGCGAAACGCAGGTCGGCGGGGATATTGCTCATGTCTTGAATTCCTCGATTGGCTCAGCGGTACGCCCGCCGGTAAATAATGGTTCAGATCAGGATCTTGCCGTGGCGCACGAAGGTCGGTTTGACCACCCGCACCGGGTACCACTTGCCGCGAATTTCCACCTCGGCCCGGTCACCAGTGGCCATGGGCACGCGCGCCAAGGCAATGGACTTGCTCAGCGTAGGCGAGAAACTACCACTGGTGATCTCCCCTTCGCCAATACCGGCGACACGCACGACCTGATGGGCGCGCAGCACGCCGCGCTCTTCCAGTACCAGGCCGACCAGTTTTTCCTGCACACCGTGCTCGATTTCCGCCAACAGGGCAGCGCGGCCAATGAAGTCACGCTCGGCAGGCTCCCAGGCAATGCTCCAGCCCAGGTTGGAGGTAAGCGGGGTGTGCTGCTCGTCAATGTCCTGGCCGTACAGGTTCATGCCGGCTTCCAGGCGCAGGGTATCGCGCGCGCCAAGGCCGCTGGGGGCAATGCCGGCACCCACCAGGTCGTTGAAGAAGCCCACGGCCTGGTCGCCAGGGAAGATGATCTCGAGGCCGTCTTCACCGGTATACCCGGTGCGGGCAATGAACCAGTCGCCTTCGGCAAAGCCTTCGAACGGGCGCAGTTCGCGGATCAGCGCGGCACGCGCGGCGCTAAGCAGGGGCGCAACCTTTTCTCGGGCACGCGGGCCCTGGATGGCAAGGATGGCCAGGTCGGGGCGGACCTTGAAGTCCACGGCAAAACCGTCACGCTGCTGCTGCAGCCAGCCGAGCACCTTGGCGCGGGTGGCGGCGTTGGTGACCAGGCGATAGCCATCTTCCGTGCGGTATACGATCAGGTCGTCGATCACTCCGCCCTGCGCCTGCAGCAGCGGGCTGTATAACGCTTTGCCGGTGTCGTCGATGCGGGCCACATCGTTGGCCAGCAGGCGCTGCAGCCAGGCGGTGGCATCGCTACCATCGACATCGATCACAGTCATGTGGGAAACATCGAACACCCCGCAATCGCTGCGCACCTGATGGTGCTCCTCGACCTGCGAGCCATAGTGCAGGGGCATGTCCCAGCCACCGAAATCGACCGTTTTGGCGCCTAGCGCCAGGTGCAGGTCGTACAAAAGCGTGCGCTGTCCCATGGGTTTCTCCTTCCGGGCGTGGCGAAGCGGCGGCGGTCGATGACGTTGCGCGTCAGCTCTTGTTGTTTGACACCCGCCGCGCGAATGCCGCGCATTGTAGCCGCAAGCCCGCGCGCTGGCACCCTCAGTGACCGTGGCCGGGTCGACGGGCCGAACGGCGGATCAGGCCGATGACCGGCAACAGGCCCACCAGCACCAGCGTCAGGGCGGGCAATGACGCTCGCGCCCATTCGCCTTCACTGGTCATCTCGAAAACCCGTACCGCAAGCGTGTCCCAGCCGAACGGCCGCATCAGCAAGGTGGCCGGCATTTCCTTGAGTACGTCGACAAACACCAACAAGGCGGCGCTGAGGGCGCCAGGCAGCAACAGCGGCAGGTAGACCTTGAGGAACAACCTGGCACCGCCGACACCCAGGCTGCGTGAAGCCTCGGGCAAAGAAGGCCGAATGCGCTCCAAGCTGCTTTCCAGTGGCCCGTAAGCCACGGCGATAAAGCGCACCAGGTAAGCCAGCAGCAAGGCCGACAGGCTGCCCAGCAGCAACGGTTTGCCGGCCCCGCCCAACCAGCCGGACAACGGGATGACCAGCTGGTTGTCCAGGTAACTGAAGGCCAGCATGATCGACACCGCCAACACCGAACCGGGCAAGGCATAGCCCAGGTTGGCCAGGCCGACCCCGGCGCGTATGCCGGCGCTCGGCGCCTGGCGCCGGGCGAAGGCCAGCAGCAATGCTGCGCTCACGGTGAGCAGCGCGGCCATGGCGCCCAGGTACAAGGTGTGCGACACCAGGCCGACATAGCGCTCGTCCAGGTCATGCCGCCCGCGCTGCCAGAACCACGCCAGCAGTTGCAGCAGCGGGATGACGAAGGCGCAGGCGAACACCAGCAGGCACCAGCCGCTGGCCAGCAACGCCTTCAGCCCGCGCAAGCGGTACAGCGCCTGCCCGCGTGGCCGCTCGTTGCCACTGCGGCTGGCGCCGCGGGCGCAGCGCTCGCCGTACAGCACCAGCATTACCGCCAGCAGCAACAGGCTGGCCAGCTGGGCTGCGCTGGACAGGCTGAAAAACCCGTACCAGGTCTTGTAGATGGCTGTGGTGAAGGTGTCGAAATTGAACACCGCCACCGCGCCGAAATCGGCCAGGGTTTCCATCAGCGCCAGGGCGACACCGGCGCCGATCGCCGGCCGCGCCATGGGCAGCGCCACCCGCCAGAAGGCCTGCAAGGGTGATAACCCAAGCACCCGCGCGGCCTCCATCAAGCCTTTGCCCTGTGCCAGGAACGCCGTGCGCGCCAGCAGGTAGACATAGGGGTAGAACACCAGCACCAGCACGATGATGACCCCGCCAGTAGAGCGCACCCGGGGCAGGCGCATGGGGCCGAATACCTCGCGCAGTGCGGTCTGCACCGGGCCCGCGAAGTCCAGCAGGCCGACGAACACGAAAGCCAGCACATAGGCGGGTATGGCGAACGGCAACATCAGCGCCCAGTCCAGCCAGCGCCGGCCGGGGAACTCACAGAGGCTGGTGAGCCAGGCCAGGCTGACGCCCAGCACGGTGACGCCGATGCCCACCCCCAGAACCAGCGTCAGGGTGTTACCCAGCAGGCGGCTCATCTGGGTGTCGAGCAGGTGCGACCAGATCTGCACGTCTATGGATTGCCACGACAGCAGCAGCACGCTGAGGGGCAGGAGCACCAGGGCAGCGATCAGCGATACCGGCAAGTACCAGCGGCGTTGGGGGGTGTGGGACAAGGTGAATGTCTCTATGGCTGGTTTGCGACCGCTTTGCGGTCGTTCGCGGGCTCGCCCGCTCCCACAGGGACTGCCCATATCTCAAGGGCAGTGCAGATCCTGTGGGAGCGGGCGAGCCCGCGAAGAGGCCCTTTCAGGCCCCGAGAGGATAAAGCCCGGCGCTTAATTCCAGCCAGCCCGATCCATCAGACGGATGGCTTCAGCCTGGCGTTTGCCGGCAATTTCCACCGGAATGCTGTCTGCCTTGAAGCTGCCCCACGCTGCCACTTCTTCCGATGGCCTGACTTTCGGGTTGGCCGGGAATTCCTGGTTGATGTCGGCGAACAGTTTCTGCGCTTCTTCACCCGTCATCCATTCCACCAGCTTGGTCGCTGCCTCGGGGTGCGGTGCATGTTTGGTCAGGCCAATGCCCGACAGGTTCACGTGCACGCCACGGTCGCCCTGGTTGGGCCAGAAGAGCTTCACCGGCAACTGCGGGTTCTGCTTGTGCAAGCGGCCGTAGTAGTAGGTGTTGACGATGCCCACGTCGCACTGGCCGGCCTCGATGGCCTGAATCACCGCGTTGTCGTCGGAGAACACATCGGTGGACAGGTTGTTGACCCAGCCTTTGACGATTTGCTCGGTCTTCGCCTCGCCATGGGTTTCGATCAGGGTGGCGGTCAGCGACTGGTTGTAGACCTTTTTCGCCGTGCGCAGGCACAGGCGGCCTTCCCATTGCTTGTCGGCCAGGGCCTCGTAGGTGCTCAACTCTGCCGGTTTGACCCGCTCGCTGGAGTAGACGATGGTGCGCGCGCGCAAGCTGAGGCCGGTCCAGTCATGGGACGAGGCGCGGTACTGCGGCGGAATGTTCTGGTCGATGGTGGCGGACTTGATCGGCTGCAGGATGCCCATTTGCTCGGCCTGCCACAGGTTGCCGGCATCGACGGTCAACAGCAGGTCGGCCACGCCATTGTCGCCCTCGGCCTTGATGCGCTGCATCAGCGGCGCTTCCTTGTCGGTGATGAACTTGATCTTGACGCCGGTTTTGGCGGTATAGGCATCGAACACCGGCTTGATCAGCTCATCGATGCGCGAGGAGTACACCACCACTTCTTCCGCTGCCTGGGCGGTGCCGCCGAACAAAGTCAGGGCCAGGGCGGCCAGTAGGGGCTTGCGTGGCAACATGGAAAGCGCTCCTCGGAAGGTATGAGAGGCGCAAATGGTAGTGAATCCCATTTTCTTGCTCATCCTTTGAGCCGTTACCGGATGTTGCAGAGGGGCCGCAAAGCGGCCCCGGCCATCTCAAGCCCTGGCCAATTCCGGCAAATCCCCGGACAGCCCCAACGCCTGGCGCACGAACATCGCCTTGGCTTCGGGCATCTGCTGCACCAGCTTCAGCCCACTGTTGCGCAACCAGCGCAACGGCAGCGGGTTGGCCTGGAACAACCGCTCGAACCCTTCCATCGCCGCCATCAGCGCCAGGTTATGCGGCATGCGCCGGCGCTCGTAACGGCTCAGTACCTTCACATCCGCCAGCCGTTCGCCACGCTCGCAGGCCTTGCCCAGTACGTCGGCCAGCACCGCCGCATCCAGAAACCCCAGGTTGACGCCCTGCCCGGCCAAGGGGTGGATGGTGTGGGCCGCATCACCCACCAACGCCAGGCCGTGCTCCACGTAGCGCTTGGCGTGGCGCTGACGCAGCGGTACACACACCCGTGGGTCGGCCTGCAACACGCTCCCCAGGCGCCCCTCGAAGGCCCGCTCCAGGGCCTGCACGAAGGCAGCGTCATCCAGCGCCATCAACCGCTCGGCCTGCTCCGGCGTGGTCGACCAGACGATCGAGCACCAGTCTTGCTGGCCATCCCGGGTCAACGGCAGGAAGGCCAGCGGCCCCTCATCGGTGAAGCGCTGCCAGGCTGTGGCCTGGTGCCCGGCGCTGCAACGCACGCTGGTCACGATAGCGTGGTGCAGGTAATCCCATTCGCGGGTGTCGCAACCGGCCAGCCGCCGCACGGCCGAATGGGCGCCATCGGCCGCGACCACCAGCGGCGCGCGCAGGCGCCGGCCATCGGCCAGGGTCAGCAGCCAGTCATCGCCAGAGCGGCGCAGTTGTTCCAGCCGCGCATTGGCCAGCAGGCCGACATCGCTGTCGTGCAGGCGCTCCAGCAGGCTGTCCTGCACCACGCGGTTCTCGACGATATGGCCGAGCACCTGGGCGTGCACGCTGGCGGCCGAAAAGTGGATCTGCCCGGTGCCGCTGCCGTCCCACACATGCATGTCGGAATACGGCGTGGCACGCCGCTGGGCAATGCCCTCCCAAGCACCGAGGCGTTCGAGAATGCGCTGGCTGGCGGCCGACAATGCGCTGACACGCGGTTCGAACGGCGCCTGGGCATCGAACGGCTTGACCGTCAGCGGGCCGCCGTCGAGCAAGAGGATTTGCAAGCCACTGTGGCGTAACGCCAGGGCCAGGGCGCTGCCGACCATACCGGCACCGACAATCAACAGATCTGCGCGCATTTCCATGCCTACGCCAGCCTCGCTTGCGGCTTGAGCCGCACATATAGGGTTTTATCGACCCGCGCCACCAGTTCGCCGGCGCCATCGCGGATATCGACCTGCACACGCGGCAGGCACTTCTTGCCGGTAGCGGTCTGCTGGCGAATGTCGTCCAGCAGCGCGTCATCGACGTGGAATTCGGCAAACACCGGGCCTTTGCCCGGCGCGATGAAATCGATGCTGGCAGCCTTGTCCCAGACAATGTAGTCGCGCCCCAGCTGCTCGATCAGCAACAGCATGTAGAACGGGTCGACCATGGCATACAGGCTGCCGCCAAACTGGGTACCGACGTAATTGCGGTTCCAGCGCGTCAGCTTCATTGCCACCTTCACGCTGCGCAGGTCCGGGCTGATGTGCTGCACGCGGATACCTGCCCCCAGGTAAGGCGGGTAAAGGTTCAACAGCCAGCGCAGCATGCGCGCCCGGCGTGCGCGTTTACGGGGGTTGCTCATGCCTGGCCCTGCCGGTCGGGGCGGGTGCCCAGGCCCATGGCCTGGCGAGCGAACCAGCTTTTGGCCGGTGGCAGCAGGTCGAGCCCGAGCAGGCCCAGGTTGCGCCCGGCGGCCAGCAACGGCTGCTGGCTGCCGAACAGGCGGGTGACCTGGTCGGAGAAGCCGATGGTCATGGCCTGGTCCAGGCGCTGGCGCTGGTGATAGGCCTGCAGCGTGGCCAGGTCGCCCGGACGCTGCGGGCCGGCAAGCAGCGCCTCGGCCAACGCCTGCACGTCACGCAACGACAAGTTGAACCCCTGCCCGGCAATCGGGTGCAAGCTGTGCGCAGCGTTGCCCAGCACCACCAACTGTGGCCGCACCTGCTCCTGGGCTTCGATCAACGACAGCGGGTACAGATGCCGTGCACCCACCTGGCGCAGCGCGCCCAGCCGGTAGCCGAACACCCCCTGCAACTCGCGCAGGAAACTGCGCTCGTCGATCGCGGCCAGGCGTTTTGCGTCCATGCCCTGGCGGGTCCATACCAGCGCGCAGCGGTTATCCGGCAATGGCAGCAAGGCCATGGGGCCGTCTTCGGTGAAGCGCTCGAAGGCCTGGCCGCCATGGGCCTCGCCAGGGCTGATGTTGGCGATCAGGGCGCTTTGCTGGTAGGGCGTATGGCGTACCTGGATGCCCAGTTGCTCGCGCAAACCAGAACGGCCGCCGTCGGCCAGGACTGCCAGGTCGCATTGCAGCTGGGTGTCGTCGTTCAAGCGCAGCTGGTAGCCACCGTCGACCGCCTGCAGCGCGGTCACTTCTGCCGGGCAGCGCCAGCTGACCACCTCGCGGTCCAGGCCTTGCCACAGGCACTGGCCCAGCCAGGCGTTCTCCACCACGTAACCCAGCGCCGGCACGCCTTCTTCCTGGGCATCAAGGCGGGTGGCGCCAAAGCGGCCACGGTCGGAGACGTGAATCTGCCGGATCGGCTCGGCGCGCTGGCCAATGGCCTGCCACAGGCCCAGTTGCTGATAGATCTGCTGGGTGCCGAACGATAACGCCGAAGAGCGGGCATCGTAGCTGGGCTGGTAACTGTCGCCAGGGGCGAACGGCTCGATCAGCAGGATCTTCCAGCCTCTGGCCTTGGCCCCGGCCTGCAAGGCCAACGCCAGGCTGGCACCCACCAGGCCGCCACCAATGATTGCCAGGTTTACCCGGTTCATGCGGCGTCCTTGCGTGCAGCCTGCATCAGCGCCTCGATCTCGGCGACCGTGCGTGGCACGCCCGAAGTGAGTATTTCACAACCTTGCCTGGTCACCACCACGTCGTCCTCGATCCTTACGCCAATGCCGCGCCACTTCTTGGCCACGGCCTGATTGTCGGCACCAATGTAGATACCCGGTTCGACGGTCAGCGCCATACCCGGTTCCAGCACCCGCCATTCACCCCCCACCTTGTACTCGCCCACATCGTGCACATCCATGCCCAGCCAGTGGCCGGCGCGGTGCATGTAGAAGGCGCGGTAGGCTTCGCTGTCGATCAGCGCCTGCACATCGCCTTCCAGCAGGCCCAGTTCCACCAGCCCGGTGGTGATGACCCGCACGGTCGCCTCATGGGCATGATTCCAGTGCTTGCCGGGGGCGATTTCGGCGAACGCGGCCGCCTGCGCCTTGAGCACCAGCTCGTAGATAGCCTTCTGCTCGGGTGAAAAGCGCCCGCTGACCGGGAAGGTGCGGGTGATGTCACTGGCGTAGCAGTCGATTTCGCAGCCGGCGTCGATCAGCACCAGGTCGCCCTCCCTGAGCGGTGCGTCATTCTGCTGGTAGTGCAGGATGCAGCCATTGCGCCCAGCGGCAACGATGGAACCGTAGGCCGGCATCTTCGCCCCGCCCTTGCGGAACTCGTAGTCCAGCTCGGCTTCCAGGCTGTATTCGTACAACCCGGCCCGGCAGGCCTGCATGGCCCGCACATGGGCACGCGCAGAAATGTCTGCAGCCGCGCGCATGACCTTCACTTCCGCTGCCGATTTATACAGGCGCATGTCATGCAGCAGATGATCCAGCGCAACGAACTCGTTCGGTGGCTGGGCACCCAGCCGGGCCTTGGAGCGGATCACGTTGATCCAGTCCATCAACCGGCGGTCGAATTCAGGGTTGCTGCCCATGGCGCTGTACACCCGCTCGCGGCCTTCGATCAGGCCAGGCAGGATTTCGTCGATGTCAGCGATGGGGAATGCATCGTCGGCGCCAAAATCACTCACTGCGCCTTCCTGGCCGGCGCGCAGGCCATCCCACAGCTCCCGCTCGGGGTTGCGCTCACGGCAGAACAACACGTACTCACCGTGCTCGCGCCCGGGGATCAGGGCAATGACTGCCTCTGGCTCGGGGAAGCCGCTGAGGTACTGGAAGTCGCTGTCCTGGCGGTACACGTGCTCGACGTCGCGGTTGCGGATGGCAACCGCGGCGGCGGGCAGGATGGCGATGCTGTTGGGGACCATCTGCGCCATCAGCGCCTTGCGCCGCCGGGCATACTCGGCCTTGGGAATGTGGCTCATGGGCAGACTACCCCTGGTTGATCAGTGCAGCGATGGCTTGGGCGCGGGTGCGGAAGGCTTGGCCAGCTCGGAGAACAGCAGCAGCGGCGCAACGCGCAGGTACTCCATGACTTCCATGTAGTCGCTCTCGCCGTCCTCGGATTCTTCGAGGGCTTCCTGCACCTGGGAAATGGCCACCAGGTCCTGCAGCACTTCCTTGGCCTCGTCGGACAAGTCCTTGCCGCCGGCGTTCAGGCCGAAGCCGGTGATGAAGCCCTGGCACCACTGCCCCAGCGCGGTGGCGCGGTCGGTCAGCGCGGCATCGTCGGAAGGCAGCAGCAGAACGATGGCCATGTCGTCGCTGGTGAGCTCGCCCTTGACCATTTCCTGCAGGCCAACCAGGGCGTTACGCACGGTGTCACCGGGCTCGGTTTCCAGCAGTTGGGCCGCGTCGGCCAGCCAGCCGTCGGCATCGAAGCCGGCACCGGCGCAGCTGCGGCCAATCAGCAGGCCGTGCAGTTCGGCCGGGGTGACAGGGTGGCCATTGCTGGACAGCAGCATGGCGAAAGCGATGTAGGGCGATTGGGTATTGGGCATGGGCAGCTAGGCGCCAGACGGCGCAAATGACTAGAATGAGGCCTTGTATCCTAGCACCGGCAGGCGCGCCAAGACCATCGGCACTGGCCGTCGCCACCCAGGGAGAGGCATCATCGCCAGGTGACCGAACGACGGAGCGAATCGAGTGCAACCCACGCAAGAGAACGACCTGCAGGCACTGATGAGCCGTTTCGAGCTGCTGATCGAACGTGTCGAGCAACTAAAACGGCAAAATGCACTCCTAGTAGCTCAGGAAAAGTCCTGGCGCGAAGAGCGCGCCCACCTCATCGAAAAAAACGAGATAGCCAAGCGCAAGGTCGAGTCGATGATTTTACGCCTCAAGGCTCTGGAGCAAGACTCATGAGTTCAAGCAATAGCGTCACCGTGCAGATCCTCGACAAGGACTACTCGATCATCTGCCCGCCGGAAGAGCGCAACAACCTGGTCAGCGCAGCCCGCTACCTGGACAGCAAGATGCGCGAGATCCGCAGCAGCGGCAAGGTGATCGGCGCCGACCGCATTGCCGTCATGGCCGCGTTGAACATCACCCACGAGATGCTGCACCGCCAGGAAGACCGCAGCGCGGCGCCCGTCAGCGGCACCAACCGCGAACAGGTGCGCGACCTGCTGGATCGGGTAGACAAGGCTTTGTCCGACGACACGGATACCAAAATCGGCTGAGATTGGTATACTGGCGCCACTCCCTGGGGGATGCGCCAGTCGGTTATGTCCCTGAGCCGATACGCACAACCACGGGGGTTGCACGCTGGGGCCGGTGTGCATGTCCGCCCGACGGAAAGCCTTAACGCCCCCTGCAATCTCCACCTTGAACTTTCGGGTTCAAGGGCTACACCGATAGCGGTCTTATCGGGGAGCCTGAATTCCTTGCCCGCCCCCTGTGGCGGGCAATTCGTTTGTGCCGCGTCTGGCGGCCAGCACCCCTGGGATCGCCTGTGCCATGACCGACACCGCGCCGCTTACCCGCCCTCAGCTTCGCCGTTTGCTGCGCAATGCCCGTCGCGCCCTCGCCCCCGCCCAGCAACGCCAGGCGGCCCGTGGGCTGTATCGGCAACTGGCCCAACACCCCCTGTTCCGCCGCGCCAGGCACATTGCCCTGTACCTGCCCAACGACGGCGAGATAGACCCGCGCCTGTTATTGCGTGAAGCCCAGCGCCGCGGCAAGCGCACCTACCTGCCGGTACTGCATGCCTGGCCGCGCACGCGCATGGTGTTCCAGCGTTTCGAGCCAGGGGAAAAACTGCGACCCAACCGTTTCCGTATCCCTGAACCGGTTATCGAGCGCAAACGCCAACGGCCCATCTGGGCACTGGACCTGATTCTGTTACCGCTGGTGGGCTTTGATGAGGTGGGCGGGCGCCTGGGCATGGGTGGCGGCTTCTATGACCGCAGCCTGGCCTACCAGGGGCGCCGGCAAAGCTGGAAAAAACCGTTGCTGCTGGGCTTGGCGCATGAGTGCCAGAAGGTCGAGCGGCTGGCGCAGGCCAGTTGGGACGTACCGTTGCAGGGCACGGTCTCGGACCGTGGCTGGTACCTGGCGCCGCGGTAATCGGCGCCAGCAGGGGGCATCAACGTTGTGGCTGGCTGGCGTCTGCCGACGTTTGGTAGGCGTTGTCCAGCTTGCGCTCCCATAGCCCTTGCGCATAACCGGTAGTGACCACACCCAGGCCAAAAATAAACACCAGGACCCACAGCAGATCCGGTTTTTTACGTTGATACATGGAAGATTGCCCCCCAAGGCAAACTGTTCAGGCTCGGCGGCTTTCTGAGTGCCGCCGGAGCATCGCGCATTAAACGGGGCGCATTTTCCGACAACCTGCGTCAGCAAGCAAACCTTGACGCCAACCGGCTGTCGGTTTCGTGCAACAGGTTATTACAAACCTTTTCAGGAGCGACACGCATGGCCTACTGGCTGATGAAATCCGAGCCCGACGAACTCTCCATCGAAGCGCTGGGGCGCCTGGGCGAAGCGCGCTGGGACGGCGTGCGCAATTACCAGGCGCGTAATTTCCTGCGGGCCATGAGCGAGGGTGACAGGTTCTTTTTCTACCATTCCAGCTGCCCGCAGCCTGGCATCGCCGGTATTGGCGAAATCATTCGTGCGGCTTACCCCGACCCGACTGCCCTGGACCCGCAAAGCCCATACCATGATGCCAAGGCCACAGCCGAGAAGAACCCGTGGAGCGCAGTGGATGTGGCGCATGTGCAAACCCTGCCACGGGTACTGGAGCTGGGCCAGCTGAAGCAGCAGGCCGGCCTGGCCGAACTGCCGCTGGTGCAGAAGGGCAGCCGCCTGTCGGTCATGCCGGTAACCGCCGAGCAATGGGCGGTGATTGTCGCGTTGCGCTGAAACCGCGCGCCAGCGGCGCCGTTTACTGCACGATCAGGTTGTTGAACAGCAGGTCCTCAACGATCGGCTTGCCCTCTTCGGCTTCCATCACCTGCTGCACCTGTTTCAGTGCCTCCTGGCGCAGGTGCTCCTTGGCCTCGACATTGCTCATGCTGTCGACAGTCTGTTGGGTGAACAGCGCCACCAGCTGGTTACGGATCAGCGGTTCGTGGTGCTGAACGGCCTTGGCGGCTTCATCACCGGTCACACGCAGGGCCACATCGGCCTTGTACACCCGCAGGCGGGGGCCGCCATCCAGGGCATAGTTGCCGACAAAAGGCGGGCTCAGGGTGATGTAGGCAACCTTGGGGGCACCCTCCTTGGCTTCTTCGGCCATGGCCGCAGTTGGCAGCAACAGCGCCAGTACCATCAAGATCCACGCTTTCACGAATTCGCTCCTCATTCCAATTGGCGCCAGCTTACCCAGCGCTGCGCGCAAACCCAAGCCCAGGCTCACGCCGCCGCTTATGCCTGCCCATCAGGGCGGGCCATGCTCGTTGACCCGGTACACCGCCCTCCTACACTTATCGGCCACGACCCGCAAAGGAATAGCCCCAATGAAAGCTGTGTTGTGCAAAACCCTTGGCCCGGCGGGCAACCTGGTGCTGGAAGAAGTCGCCAGCCCACTGCCGAAGAAGAACGAAATCCTGCTGGACGTGCAGGCGGCCGGGGTCAACTTTCCTGACACGCTGATCATCGAAGGCAAGTACCAGTTTCAGCCACCGCTGCCGTTCTCCCCCGGTGGTGAGGCGGCCGGTGTGGTAGCCGCGGTCGGGGAAAAGGCCGGCGCCTTCAAGGTCGGTGACCGGGTCATGGCGCTGACCGGCTGGGGGGCGTTTGCCGAGCAGGTGGCAGTGCCGTTCTACAACGTGCTGCCGATCCCGGCGAGCATGGACTTCACCACGGCAGCGGCGTTTGGCATGACCTATGGCACCTCGATGCATGCCCTGCGCCAGCGTGGCCAATTGCAAGCGGGTGAGACCTTGTTGGTGCTGGGCGCGTCCGGTGGCGTCGGCCTGGCGGCGGTGGAGATCGGCAAGGCCATGGGGGCCCGCGTCATCGCGGCCGCCAGCAATGCCGAAAAACTGGCGGTGGCCAAGGCAGCCGGGGCAGATGAACTGATCGACTACAGCCAGTCCAGCCTGCGCGAGGAAATCAAGCGCCTGACCAACGGCCAGGGGGTGGACGTGATCTACGACCCGGTCGGTGGCGAGCTGTTCGAGCAGGCGGTACGCGGGCTGGCCTGGAATGGCCGGTTGCTGGTGGTGGGATTCGCCAGTGGCACCATTCCACAGCTGGCAGCCAACCTGGTGCTGCTCAAAGGCGCGGCGGTGCTTGGGGTGTTCTGGGGTGCGTTTGCCCAGCGCCAGCCGCAGGACAATGCGGCCAACTTCCAGCAGCTGTTTGCCTGGCATGCCCAAGGCAAGTTGAAGCCGCTGGTGTCGCAGACTTATCCACTGGCCGAGGCCGGGGCTGCCATTGAGAAACTAGGGCAGCGGCAGGCTGTGGGTAAGTTGGTGGTGCTGGCCAGGTAAGGCTTTAGATCTTCATCAGCAGTTCCGGCCTTTTCGCGGGCGCGCCCGCTCCCACAGGTTCAAAAAGCATGGATTCCTGTGGGAGCGGGCGTGCCCGCGAATAGGCCGGCACAGGCTGATCAAACCTCGCGCGGGTTATGGCAACGGCGGAACCGCGCCTCCAGGTTGCGATCAGGCATCTGGTGGCTGCGCAGGGCCTGCAAGGTCTGTTCGACATAGTCGCGGGTGGTGCCGTAGCGCCCTTTGGCGCTGGCCAGGATATGGCTGAGCAAGGTATCCGGCAGATCGCCGGCATAGCAGGGTAAATGCCGCTCCAGCACAAAGCCCAGCGCCTGCACCTTGGTGCCATCGCCCAGCCGGCAGTTGAGCCAATGCGGCCGATAGGCCGGGTAAGGCATCTCACGTTGCCACAGGGCCATGAGCGAGTCGTCCAGGTTGCTTTCATCCAGCCGGTAGGCAAAGCCACTGCAGGACCCGCCACGGTCCAGGCCGAATACCAGCCCGGGGGTTTCCGGGGTGCCGCGATGCTCATGCGACCACAAGTAGAGCCCCCGGTGATAACCATGTACGCGTGCGCGCTGGCGCTCCACCGAATTGCACTCGGGGCGCCAGATCAACGAGCCATAGGCAAACAGCCACACCGGCCCACCCGGGTGCCGAGACATGGTCGTCTTCATGGAGTTGAACAACTGTTCGTGCGTATGTTGCTGACCAAAGTCGAGTGTCGGTGGATATGAAACTTTCCACGACATGCTTTCAAGTGCCGACATAAGCTGCCGCCAGGATTCCTGTGAACTACGGATGTAGCGAAATTCGATGAGGTTAAGCGCCAAGGCCTCTATACCAAGGCGCTTGCACTAACCATAGGTCAGAACCGCAGGAATACTCAAGCCCTCGTAGCCAGGTTTCATGCGCGCAGCCGACGACTGGAAATGATTGTTTCAACAACAGGGAAAGTTATTAATCAAGGCGGTAACAATTACCGCCTTATAACCTGACTTGCCAACTTGGGTTATTAGCCACGTGGGGCATAGGCAAATACATCGGCACGCATACGGTGCGCATCCATGCCGGCTTCGACCAAGGCGTCGAGTGTGGCGTAGATCATGTTTGGCGAGCCACTGGCATACACATGCACAGTATTGAGGTCGGCGATGTCCTCGCAAACGGCTTCATGCAACATACCGCACCGCCCTTCCCAGCCGCACAGATCGCTGACCACCTGGTGCAGGTACAGGTTGGGCAGGCGCTGCCATTCGTCCCAATGCTCGATCTGGTAAAAATCTTCAGGCCGACGCACCCCCCAGTACAGGTGCACCGGGTACTGGAAGCCCTTGGCGCGGCAATGCTCGACCAGGCTGTGCATCTGGCCCATGCCGGTGCCGGCGGCAATCAATACCAACGGGCTCTCGGGCAACTCGGCCAGGTGGGTGTCGCCAAACGGCATTTCGATACGCGCCAGGCCGTCGCGCCTGAGCTGCTCGATCAGTTGCTGGGCACTAGGCTCGCGCGCCAGTACGTGCAGCTCCAGTTCACGCCCGCCGTGCGGCGCAGACGCCAGCGAGAAGGCCGCCTGCTTGCCGCCCTCACGCTCGATCATCAGGTACTGCCCGGCGTGGTAACGCGGGGGTTTGCCCGCCGGAGCACGCAAGCGCACCCGCCACACGTCGCCACCGACGTCAACGCATTCACTCACGCTGCACGCCAGCTTGCGCACAGGCAACTCGCCCAGGGCGAGCACACCATCCCAGAGCAACACGCAGTCCTCCAGCGGTTCGGCAATGCAGGTGAACAACTCGCCATGGTCGCGGATTTCGCCGTCCTGACGGACCCGGCCCTCGACCAACAACGCGGCGCAGACATGGCAATTGCCATTGCGGCAGCTGTTCGGGCAGTCATAGCCCAGCCGCCGCGCTCCATCCAGGATCCGTTCCCCGGGTTCGAGCGCCAGCACCGCCCCGGACGGCTGCAACGTTACCTGCATCAATCTATTCCCAACTGATCCCACAGCTCATCGATACGCCGGGTGACGGCTTCGTCCTTGACGATGACCCGCCCCCATTCGCGTGTAGTCTCGCCTGGCCACTTGTGCGTGGCATCCAGGCCCATCTTCGACCCCAACCCCGAAACCGGCGACGCGAAGTCCAGGTAGTCGATCGGGGTGTTGTCGATCATCACCGTATCACGCTTGGGGTCCATGCGTGTGGTGATTGCCCAGATCACATCGTTCCAGTCCCGGGCGTTGATATCGTCATCGGTGACAATAACGAACTTGGTGTACATGAACTGTCGCAGGAACGACCATACACCCAACATCACGCGCTTCGCATGGCCGGGGTACTGCTTCTTCATGGTCACCACCGCCATGCGGTACGAGCAACCTTCCGGCGGCAGGTAGAAGTCGGTGATCTCCGGGAACTGCTTTTGCAGGATCGGCACGAACACTTCGTTCAGCGCGACACCGAGAATAGCCGGCTCATCAGGCGGGCGACCGGTGTAGGTGCTGTGGTAGATCGGCTTGAGCCGGTGGGTGATGCGCTCGACGGTGAACACCGGGAAGCTGTCCACTTCGTTGTAGTAGCCGGTATGGTCACCATACGGGCCCTCGGGGGCCATTTCGCCAGGGTGAATCACGCCTTCCAGGATGATTTCGGCGGTGGCCGGCACCTGCAGGTTGCTGCCGCGGCACTTCACCAGTTCGGTGCGGTTGCCGCGCAGCAGGCCGGCAAAGGCATATTCGGAGAGTGTGTCCGGTACCGGCGTCACGGCGCCCAGGATGGTTGCCGGGTCTGCGCCCAGGGCGACCGCAACCGGGAAAGGCTGGCCCGGGTTCTTCTCGCACCATTCGCGGTAGTCGAGCGCACCGCCCCGGTGGCTGAGCCAACGCATGATGACCTTGTTGCGGCCGATCACCTGCTGCCGGTAGATACCCAGGTTCTGGCGGTCCTTGTTCGGCCCGCGGGTCACGGTAAGGCCCCAGGTGATCAGCGGCGCCACGTCGCCAGGCCAGCAGTGCTGGATAGGCAGCGAGCCAAGGTCGACGTCGTCACCCTCGACCAGCACTTCCTGGCAGACCGCGTCCTTGACCACTTTCGGCGCCATCGACACGACTTTCTTGAAGATCGGCAGCTTCGACCAGGCGTCCTTCAGGCCCTTCGGCGGCTCGGGCTCCTTGAGAAACGCCAGCAATTTGCCGATTTCCCGCAGTTCATCGACCGACTCGGCGCCCATGCCCATGGCCACGCGCTCTGGGGTGCCAAACAGGTTGCCGAGCACCGGGATGTCGAAGCCTGTGGGGTTTTCGAACAGTAACGCCGGGCCTTTGGCACGCAGGGTGCGGTCGCAGACCTCGGTCATTTCCAGGACGGGGGAGATCGGAACCTGGATGCGCTTGAGCTCGCCGCGCTGTTCCAGGCCACGGATGAAGTCGCGCAAGTCGCGATACTGCATGCGGGAGCCTCGTATTGGCCGTATCGGTCGGGGGTGCAGAGTGTAGCGCCGTTCGGGGTTTGTTTGGGGGCAAAAATGCAGTGGGGCCGCTTCGCGCCCCTTCGCGGGCACGCCCGCTCCCACATGGATCACACTGAACCTGTGGCAGCGGGCGTGCCCGCGAAGGGGCGCGAAGCGGCCCCATTCAGTTCCGGTCTGGAAACGCTTACTTGCGCTTCATCGACAGGAAGAACTCGTCGTTGGTCTTGGTCTGCTTGAGCTTGTCGACCAGGAATTCGATGGCGGCGATTTCATCCATCGGGTGCAGCAGCTTGCGCAGGATCCACATGCGCTGCAATTCGTCGTCGGCGGTCAGCAGCTCTTCGCGGCGGGTACCGGAACGGTTGATGTTGATGGCCGGGAACACGCGCTTCTCGGCGATGCGGCGGTCCAGCGGCAGCTCCATGTTGCCGGTGCCCTTGAACTCTTCGTAGATCACTTCGTCCATCTTCGAGCCGGTTTCGACCAGCGCGGTGGCGATGATGGTCAGCGAACCGCCTTCCTCGATGTTACGTGCCGCACCGAAGAAGCGCTTCGGCTTTTCCAGGGCGTGGGCGTCGACACCACCGGTCAGTACCTTGCCAGAGCTCGGGATCACGGTGTTGTAGGCACGCGCCAGGCGGGTGATGGAGTCCAGCAGGATCACCACGTCTTTCTTGTGCTCGACCAGGCGCTTGGCCTTCTCGATCACCATTTCGGCAACCTGCACGTGGCGCGCTGGCGGCTCGTCGAAGGTAGAGGCAACCACTTCGCCGCGCACGGTACGCTGCATTTCGGTCACTTCTTCCGGGCGCTCGTCGATCAGCAGAACGATCAGGTGGCACTCGGGGTTGTTACGGGTGATGTTCGCCGCGATGTTCTGCAGCATGATGGTCTTGCCCGCTTTTGGCGGAGCAACGATCAGGCCGCGCTGGCCTTTGCCGATCGGGGCGCACAGGTCGATGACGCGGCCGGTCAAGTCCTCGGTGGAACCGTTGCCGGCTTCCATCTTCAGGCGCTTGTTCGGGAACAGCGGCGTCAGGTTTTCGAACAGGATCTTGTTCTTGGCGTTTTCCGGGCGGTCGAAGTTGATGGTGTCGACCTTCAACAGCGCGAAGTAACGCTCCCCTTCTTTCGGTGGGCGGATCTTGCCGACGATGGTGTCGCCGGTGCGCAGGTTGAAACGGCGGATCTGGCTGGGCGAGACGTAGATATCGTCAGGGCCGGCCAGGTAGGACGCATCAGCCGAACGCAGAAAACCGAAACCATCCTGGAGAATCTCCAGCACGCCATCACCGGAGATCTCTTCGCCGCTTTTCGCGTGCTTTTTCAGCAGGGCGAAAATCACGTCCTGTTTGCGCGAACGGGCCATGTTTTCGATGCCCATCTGTTCGGCCATTTCCAAAAGATCGGTAATCGGCTTTTGCTTGAGTTCAGTCAGGTTCATAAGGGGAATGACGTAATCATGTAAGAAGGGAGAATTAAGCTTTGGCTTAATGAAGCCGCGCCGCTAGATGGCGACAGGATCGCGTACTGATTCGAATTGGGGATGCTTCGGCGACGGCATGTAGAAGGCACTGGAGAAGCAGTGCGAGGCCGAATGTAACACTTGCTTTTTTCTGCGTCTAGTGCTCTGAAAAAGAAAAGCCCCGCATTCGCGGGGCCTTTTCACATCACAGGTGGGCGTCGAGGAACGCGGCCAGCTGGGATTTGGACAGCGCGCCCACCTTGGTGGCTTCGACGTTGCCGTTCTTGAACAGCATCAGCGTCGGGATGCCACGCACGCCATGCTTGGCCGGGGTTTCCTGGTTATCGTCGATGTTCAGCTTGGCGACGGTCAGCTTGCCCTCGTAGGTGGAAGCGATGTCGTCCAGTACCGGCGCGATCATCTTGCACGGGCCGCACCATTCAGCCCAGTAGTCGACCAGCACCGGGCCTTGAGCCTCCAGGACTTCGGCTTCGAAGGTGGCATCGGTGACATGTTTGATCAGATCGCTGCTCATGGATATCTCCAGGGTCGTAAGCAAAAAAACGTGGCCCATGATAGCCGCACCCACGCTCTACAGGAAGCTGCGGTCGATTGAGTGTAACTATAGTTGGGCAAGACGCCACGAATCGAAACTGTCATCTGCGTGTCATAGCATCGAATGGCACATTGCCTTGCATCAAGGCCTGGCATGTCACGCGTTGGCGACAGCCTGCTATCGTGGCACGATTGCCGGGTTAACGACCGAGAACACACAGCATGCCGCACAACATCGCGAAGAACCTGTCTCTGATCGCCGCCATCGACCTTGGCTCCAACAGCTTCCACATGGTCGTGGCCAAGGCCCACCATACCGAAATCCGCATCCTCGAGCGGCTCGGCGAGAAGGTTCAGCTTGCCGCCGGCATCGACGAAGAGCGCAAGCTCAGTGAAGAGGCGATGGAGCGGGGCCTGGACTGCCTCAAGCGCTTTTCCCAACTGATCCACGGCATGCCGGCTGGCTCGGTGCGCATCGTCGGTACCAATGCCCTGCGCGAAGCGCGCAACCGCAACGAATTCATCCAGCGTGCCGAAGCCATCCTCGGGCACCCGGTCGAGGTCATCTCCGGCCGCGAAGAGGCGCGCCTGATCTACCTGGGTGTGTCCCACACCTTGGCCGACACCCCCGGCAAACGCCTGGTCGCCGACATCGGCGGCGGCAGCACCGAGTTCATCATTGGCCAGCGCTTCGAGCCGCTGCTGCGTGAAAGCCTGCAAATGGGTTGCGTCAGCTTCACCCAGCGCTACTTCCGCGACGGCAAGATCACGCCGGCCCGCTACGCCCAGGCCTACACCGCCGCGCGCCTGGAGCTGATGAGCATCGAAAACGCCCTGCACCGCCTGACCTGGGACGAGGCCATCGGCTCGTCCGGAACCATCCGTGCCATCGCTGCCGCCATCAAGGACGGCGGCCTGGGCAACGGTGAGGTCAACGCCGAGGGCCTGGCCTGGGTCAAGCGCAAGCTGTTCAAGCTGGGCGACGTCGACAAGATCGACTTCGAAGGCATCAAGCCGGACCGCCGTACCATCTTCCCGGCCGGCCTGGCAATTCTGGAAGCCATCTTCGATGCCCTGGAACTGCAGCGCATGGACCATTGCGACGGCGCGCTGCGCGAAGGCGTGCTGTTCGACCTGCTAGGCCGCCACCACCATGAAGATGTGCGCGAACGCACCCTGAACTCACTGATGGAGCGTTACCACGTCGACCAGGGCCAGGCAGCGCGCGTAGAGCGCAAGGCTTTGCACGCCTTCGACCAGGTCTCGGATGCATGGGGGTTGAAGGATGGAAATTGGCGCGATCTGCTCGGCTGGGCAGCCAAAGTGCATGAAATCGGCCTGGATATCGCCCACTACCACTATCACAAGCATGGCGCCTACCTGATCGAACACTCCGACCTGGCGGGCTTCTCGCGCGAAGACCAGCAGATGATGGCCTTGCTGGTACGCGGCCACCGCCGCAACATTCCCAAGGACAAGTTTGCCGAACTGGGAGAGGAAGGCGTGAAACTGCTGCGCCTGTGCGTGCTGCTGCGCTTCGCCATCCTGTTCCACCACATCCGTGGCAACCAGCAGATGCCGAAGGTCCAGCTCAAGGCTGCCGGGGAAAGCCTCGACATCGCCTTCCCTGAAGGCTGGCTGGAACAGAACCAGCTGACCCAGGCCGACTTCGCCAACGAGGCGGAGTGGCTGACCCGGGTCGGCTTCGTCCTCAGCGTACGTTGAGGACCGGGTTGCTCAGGCGCTCCAGCAGGGTCGCCTGAACGCTGCGCGGGTTCTGGTTGCCGGTTGGGGTGCTACGCACGTAGCGCCCGTCGGGCTGCAAGGTCCAGGCATGGGTGTTGTCGGTCAGGTAGCCTTCCAGCTCTTTCTTCACCCGCAGCAACAGCTTCTTGCCTTCGACCGGGAAGCAGGTCTCGACACGCTTGTCGAGGTTGCGCTCCATCCAGTCGGCGCTGGACAGGTAGATCTGCTCTTCGCCGCCATTGAGGAAGTAGAACACCCGCGTGTGTTCCAGGAAGCGACCGATGATCGAGCGCACCTGGATATTGTGCGAAACCCCCGGAATACCTGGGCGCAGGCAGCACATGCCACGCACCACCAGGTCGATCTTCACGCCAGACTGGCTGGCCTTGTACAGCGCCTTGATCACCTTGGCGTCGGTCAGCGAGTTGAACTTGGCGATGATGTGCGCCGGCTTGCCGTCGAGGGCGAACTGGGTTTCCCGCGCGATCATGTCGAGCATGCCCTTCTTCAGGGTAAACGGCGCGTGCAGCAGCTTTTTCATGCGCAGGGTCTTGCCCATGCCGATCAGCTGGCTGAACAGCTTGCCAACGTCCTCGGTAAGGGCGTCGTCTGAGGTCAGCAGGCTGTAGTCGGTGTACAGGCGGGCGTTACCGGCGTGGTAGTTGCCGGTACCCAAGTGGGCGTAGCGCACGATCTCGCCGTGCTCGCGACGCAGGATCAGCATCATCTTGGCGTGGGTCTTGAAACCGACCACGCCGTAGATCACCACCGCACCCGCCGCTTGCAGGCGGCTGGCCATCTGCAGGTTGGACTCTTCGTCGAAACGCGCACGCAGTTCGATCACCGCGGTGACCTCCTTGCCGTTTCGCGCTGCATCCACCAGGGCATCGACGATTTCCGAGTTGGCCCCGGAGCGGTAAAGGGTCTGGCGCACGGCGAGCACGTGCGGGTCTTTGGCGGCCTGGCGCAGCAGGTCGATCACCGGGGTGAAGGACTCGAAGGGGTGCATCAGCAGGATGTCCTGCTTGCCGATCACGCTGAAGATGTTGTCGGCGTTCTGCAGCAGCTTGGGGATCGCCGGCGTGAACGGCGTGTATTGCAGCTCCGGGTGGCTGTCCAGGCCGGTGATGCTGAACAGGCGCGTGAGGTTGACCGGGCCATTGACCTGGTACAGCTCGCTTTCGCTGAGGCTGAACTGCTTGAGCAGGTAGTCCGACAGGTGTTTCGGGCACGTGTCGGCGACCTCCAGGCGCACGGCATCGCCGTAGCGGCGCGAGAACAGCTCGCCGCGCAAGGCGCGGGCCAGGTCGTCAACCTCTTCGGAGTCCAGTGCCAGGTCGGCGTTACGGGTAAGGCGGAACTGGTAGCAACCCTTGACCTTCATGCCCTGGAACAGGTCGTCGGCATGCGCGTGGATCATCGACGACAGGAACACATAGTTGGCACCCGGGCCACCGACTTCTTCCGGCACGCGAATCACCCGCGGCAGCAGGCGGGGGGCAGGGATGATCGCCAGGCCCGAATCACGGCCGAACGCGTCCACCCCTTCCAGCTCGACGATGAAGTTCAGGCTTTTGTTCACCAGCAGCGGGAACGGGTGGGTCGGGTCGAGGCCGATGGGGGTGATGATCGGGGCGATTTCGTCGCGGAAGTAGCGGCGTACCCAGGTCTTGAGCTTGGGTGTCCAGTAACGGCGGCGAATGAAGCGGATCTGGTGTTTTTCCAGCTCCGGCAGCAGCACGTCGTTGAGAATGGCGTATTGCCGGTCGACTTCCAGGTGCACCAGCTCGCTGATGCGCGCCAGTGCCTGGTGCGGCTGCAGGCCGTCGGCGCCGGCCAGTTCGCGGGCAAAATTGATCTGCTTCTTGAGGCCGGCCACCCGGATTTCAAAGAACTCGTCAAGGTTGCTGGAGAAGATCAGCAGGAACTTGAGCCGCTCCAGCAGTGGGTAGCTCTCGTCCAGCGCCTGCTCCAGCACACGAATATTGAACTGCAACTGCGAGAGTTCGCGATGAATGTACAGGCTGCTGTCGTCCAGGCCAGGCACCGCGATTGCCGGGGCCGGCGGCGGCGCAGGCACCGGGGCGGCAGGCTCGGCCGCCTGCCCGGCTTCCGGCGCGGTGGCCGGCGGCAGGTCTGGCGGGGTCTGCAGCATCTCTTCGGGGAGCTCCTGGGCATCCTTGATCGCGACAGGGCTAAGCACTTCATTATTCATCTGACGTTCCTGAGGACGTTAACGCCCTATCATCGATTGAGCGGCAAGATAAGCGCCCATTATGACGCCTGTGTGACATGGCAGGGCAAGCCATGACGCGTGGCTATGGCAATGTGGTGTAGGAATTGTTCATGTGGAGACACATTTGGACACTTTCCCGAATGCCCGCGAAGGGGTAGGCTGCGCGTTCATTTCGCCAGCACCTCAGAAAATGCTTCAACAATTCCTGCAGGATTTCGGCTACTTTGCCCTTTTTCTAGGCACCTTCTTCGAAGGCGAGACCATCCTGGTGCTTGCAGGATTCCTTGCATTCCGCGGTTACATGGACATCAACCTGGTGTGCCTGGTAGCGTTCTTCGGCAGCTATGCCGGCGACCAGTTGTGGTATTTCATGGGCCGGCGCCACGGCCGCAAGATTCTGGCCCGCAAGCCGCGCTGGCAGGCGATGGGCGACCGGGCGCTCGCCCACATTCGCCGCCACCCCGACATCTGGGTACTGAGTTTCCGCTTCGTCTACGGCCTGCGCACGGTCATGCCCGTGGCCATTGGCCTGTCGGGCTATCCGCCACGCCGCTACCTGCTGCTGAACGGCATTGGCGCAGCGATCTGGGCCATTGCCCTGGGTGCGGCGGCCTATCACTTCGGCGCCATCCTCGAAGGTCTGCTGGGCAACGTCAAGCGGTACGAACTATGGGTGTTGGCCGCCCTGCTGGGGCTGGGCGTGCTGTTGTGGCTGCGCCGTCGCTTCCGTGCCCTGCGCGCAGAGCGCAAGGCCGCCGCCCAGGCGGCGGGCGAACAGCGCGACCAGCAGTGACCCCGAAGCACCACTGCGGCGCATCGGGTTGCACACAGCGTGTCGGGTTGCCGGACGAACAAGGCGGCCGCGTGCCTGTCACAAGCATGACTGGCCCTGAAAACCAACCCGGCGAGCGCCCGCTCGCAATGCGCCGCGCAGGCAGCGCTCGATCTCCCAGGCGCGACACAACACTGGAGCTTCAAACATGACTAAAAAAGTAGCGGTGGTTCTTTCCGGCTGTGGCGTGTACGACGGCGCCGAAATTCACGAAAGCGTGATCACCCTGCTGCGCCTGGACCAGCGCGGCGCGCAAGTGCAGTGCTTCGCGCCGAACATTGCGCAGATGCATGTGATCAACCACCTGACCGGCGAGGAGATGCCCGAGTCGCGCAACGTGCTGGTGGAATCGGCGCGCATTGCCCGGGGCGAGGTCAAGGACATTCGCGAGGCCAAGGTCGAAGACTTCGATGCGCTGATCGTGCCGGGTGGCTTCGGGGCGGCGAAGAACCTGTCCAACTTCGCCGTGGAAGGCGCCAACTGCAGCGTCAACCCAGACGTGCTGGCCCTGGCCGAAGCCTTTGCCGCTGCCTGCAAGCCGGTTGGCCTGATCTGCATTTCGCCGGCGCTGGCGGCGAAGATCTACGGGCCGGGGGTGGTCTGCACCATTGGCAGCGACGCGGATACTGCGGCGGCAGTGGTGAAGATGGGCGGCACCCATGAAGAATGCGACGTGCACGACATCGTCGAAGATACCCAACGCAAGCTGGTGACGACCCCGGCTTACATGGAGGCCAAGTCGATCAGCGAGGCGGCTGGTGGCATCAACAAGCTGGTGGACCGGGTGCTGGAGCTGACCCACGAGTAAGGCCCGCCTACGCGCAGCCCAGAATCCCGCGCGGCCAAAGGCCTGCGTACGCCGATCAATGTGGGAGCGGCCTTGTGTCGCGAAAGGGGCGCGAAGCGGCCCCAGGATTTGAGCTTCGCCGCATAAATTGCCGGGGCCGCTTCGCGCCCCTTTCGCGACACAAGGCCGCTCCCACAAATGGGTCGCGTTACACTTCAGGCCCTCGATAGTCGCGAAATGATCCGGTCCAGCGCATTGGCGAACGCCTGCTTGTCGCGCTCCCCATAAGCCGCCTGCCCTCCCCCGACCTGGCCCTGCTCGCGCAAATCGGTGAACAGGTTGCGCGCGGCCAGCCGATCACCCATGTTGCGCTCGTCGAACTCGCGCCCGCGTGGGTCCAGCACTGCCACGCCCTTCTTGACCAGGCGGTCGGCCAACGGCACGTCACTACAGATCACCAGCTCGCCCGGCACGGCATGCTCGACCAGATAATCGTCGGCCGCATCCATGCCACTGGGCACCACGATCAACCGCACGATCGCAAACGCAGGCCTGGCCACTGCCTGGCCCGCCACCATCACCGCCTCGAACTTGCGCTTGAGGGCGAACTTGACGATCAGATCCTTGGCTGCCTTGGGGCAGGCATCGGCATCGATCCATACACGCATCGGATAATCTCTTCATCAGCTCAATGTGCTCATGATGCCTCATGCACGGCAAAAGCCGGAACCGGCCGGCGCGCTGGAAAAATGGCGCCAATCTTCCAATTAGCGCTTATCCGCCCCTGTTACTCAGGCTAAACTCGCCACAGCTTCACTGGCCTGCCCGAGCGCGCAATGAACCACCCCCACGAAATCCGCCCCGACCTGGACCAAGGCATCGACCGCAAAGTCCTGGCGACACTGCGCGCGCGTTTCCTGCACCTGAACCAGGCTCGGCTGCAGCGGGCAATGGAGGGCCTGTCGACACGTCAGCAACAAGTGCTGCTGCTGTTGCCCTTGCTGTTTCACGTGAACCACCCGCTATTGCCGGGTTACGTCTCGGGCAGCACCCCCGCAGGCGTCTCGGGCTACGAGCCCGGTAGCGAGCTGGTCGCAGAAGCCCAGCGCCTGGCCCGCTCATTCACCTACAAGGCCCAGCACGGCAACCCGCCACGGCCGATACACGGCCTGTTCCTGATGGGCAGCCTGGGCTCGCTGGCGCAGGCCGAGCACAGCGACATGGACGTGTGGGTATGCCACGCCCCCGGCTTGCCCGAGCCGTTGCTCGAAGAGCTGCGCCGCAAGTGCCAACTGCTGGAAACCTGGGCGGCCAGCCTGGGCGCAGAGGCACACTTTTTCCTGATCGACACCCAAGGGTTTGCCCAGGGCCAGCGTGATGGTCAGCTTGGCTCAGACAATTGCGGGACTACCCAGCATTACCTGCTGCTGGACGAGTTCTACCGCACAACCGTGTGGCTGGCCGGGCGTACGCCGCTGTGGTGGCTGGTGCCGGTCTACGAAGAAGGCAATTACCAGGCCTATACCCAGACCCTGCTGGCCAAGCGTTTTATCCGCAGCCAGGATGTGCTCGACCTGGGCAACCTGGCGCACATTCCGCCCGGCGAGTTCATTGGTGCCGGCCTGTGGCAACTGTTCAAAGGCATCGACTCACCCTACAAGTCGCTGCTCAAACTGCTGCTGACCGAGGCCTACGCCAGTGAATACCCTGGCGTGCGCTGCCTGAGCCTGGACTACAAGCAGGCAGTGTTCGCCAACCAGCTGGACCTGGACGAGCTGGACCCGTATGTCATGGTCTACCGGCGCATCGAACGCTACCTGCTGCAAAAGGGCGAGCCTGTGCGCCTGGAACGGGTACGGCGCAGCCTGTACCTGAAGGTGAACAAGAAGCTCAGCGACCAGAACCGTAGCAATGGCTGGCAGCGCCGTTTGCTTCAGCGCCTGGCTGACCAGTGGGGGTGGGATGAGCGCCAGCTGGCGATACTGGACAGCCGCAGCCAATGGAAAGTCCAGCAGGTTGCCGTGGAGCGCCGCGAACTGGTGGCCGAGCTGAACCACAGCTATCGCTTCCTTGGCCAGTTCGCACGCACCCGGAACGCCAGCAGCCGTGCCGACCAACGCGAGCTCAACGTACTGGGCAGGCGCCTGTATGCGGCCTTCGAGCGCCGTGCCGGCAAGGTCGAGGTGATCAACCCGGGTATCGCTCCGGACCTCGCCGAAGACACCCTCACCCTGATTCAGTTACCTAACCGCAAGGAACCAGGTAACTACCACTGGGAACTGTACAGCGGCAACCTGAACTCTCATGACGTCGAGTACTTCAACCCGATAAAACGCTGCCGCGAGCTGCTGGAGCTGCTGGCCTGGGCCCATCGCAACGGGGTCATCGACAGCGGCACGCGCTTGGCGCTGCACCCAGGTGTCAGTGACCTGAGCGAGTTCGAGCTGGTCAACCTGCTCGGTTGCCTGCAGCAATGCATCCCCCTGCCCTTGCCGACCGTGAGTGAGGTGCGCCTGCTGCAACCCAGCGTTGCCGATGAAGTGCTGCTACTGGTCAACGTGGCCATCGACCCACTGCGCCACCACCGCGACCTGAACATCCTGATGACCACCGAGCGCACCGACTCACTGAGCTATGCCGGGGTGCGGGAGAACCTGGTGCTGACCTTGGACCAGGTCACCCTGAACAGCTGGAACGAAGTGCTGGTTCAGCGCTTTGACGGCGAACACGCGCTGGTGCGCTGCCTGCGTGACTTTCTCAACAGCCCGTTGGCGCATGGCCACCGGCCGCGGGTACGGGTGCATTGCTTCTGCCCGAGCCGCGCACAGGCCATCAGCCAACGGGTGGAAGAGATCTTCGACACCGTGCAGCTGTTGCAAGCCCAGGGCCTGCAGCACCGCTACCTGCTACAGGTCGCCCAACACACCCATGTGCTGGAGCTGCAACCGGGGCATGTCAGCCTGAGCACCCTGGCCGAGCACGATGCCCTGCTGGCCTACCTGGGCGAAGAACGCAGCGTCTACAGCCCGTTGTACCTGGACGCCAACGCCCTGCAAGATCACGACCTGCGCCTGGTGCTGGAGCAGGGCCGGCCGGCGTGCATTCAGGTGTTCTACCGCCTGCAGGACGAATGGGCCGAGCTGTACGTGCTGGATGAATGCAACGCGTTATGGCAACAGCGCCTGCCGCTGCATGACGAGGCGCACCTGCTGTTGCCGCTGCAGCGCTTTTTGCGCTCGGTGGTGATGCGCCGCGAGGCTCGCCTGCCGCTGGATGACCTTGGGCAGGCGGCCCTGGATATCCAGTACGCGCAGCTACTGCCTGGTGGCCCGGGCAAGGCCCGCAGCATCGAACCGCGCGTGGCGCCGCAGGAGGGCAGTCACCAGCCTTACTATGAAGTGCAGGCCATCATCCAGGCCGGTGTAGGGGGTGCTGCGCATGTGACACTGTACTGCGACCAGCAGGAGTTTTCCGAGCTGGAGCATGGGCCGCAGCTGTATGCGGTAGTGGCGCGGCAGATCATTGGCCAGCGGCGCGGGGCCGGGAAGTACCGGTGCTATATCACCGACCTGGATTTGTCCGAGCTGCTGGATGACCGGCTGGGGGCAACGCAGGTTTACCTGAGCTACAAGCGGGTGCTGGAGCAGGCATTGAACGAGGGGTTGGAGCAGGTGCTGTGCCAATGACCGGGCTGCTCCAACATGGGCCGCATGGCGGCCCAGGCCTCAGAGGTCGAAATCACCCGCCGCTTCAGGCTGGTACTCGACTTCCAGCAGTTTCAGCTTGAGGGTTTTGCCCCCCGGCGCCGGCCAGTCGATCTGTTCACCCACCGACAACCCCAGCAAAGCGCAGCCAATTGGCGCCAGCACCGAAACCTTGCCTTCCGCCCCGGCATCCTTCGGGTACACCAGGGTCAGGTGGTAGTCCTTGCCGCTGGCTTCCTCACGGCAGTGCACGCGCGAGTTCATGGTCACCACGCCTGCGGGTACTTCCTCATGACCGACGACCTGTGCGGCACGGTCCAGCTCCTCCTGCAGGGCGAACACACCCGGCGTACTCTCGTCGAGGTTCTCGATCAGACGCTCCAGACGCTGTACGTCCAATCGGGTGAGGATAAGGGAAGGCTTGGTGCTCATGATCCAGTCAGACTCCTTTGAACAGGCAATTTTCAATGCACAAATAAAGCAAAACCCCGCCCAAGGGCGGGGTTTAAAAAGGCTTTGGCGTCATCGACGCAGAACCCGACACTACCACAGACGGGCAAATACTCAAGCCCCTGCGGTCAGTATGCCTTTGCCTGCGCACGCAGGACCTGTGCCTCGCGGCAGATCTGCCGGCGCCGCTCGTCATCGGCCGAGCGCCACTAGCGAATATGCTCGACATGCCGGTGGCAACCGGTGCAGACACGCTGCTCGTCGAGCCGGCAGACGCTGATGCAGGGTGATGGCACCGCGGGGCTGACGTTGCTGTACAACGGCTTGGGTGGCCGTGGCTGGGCGCTGCTCATGTCAGATCTCGTCGAAGTCCAGCTTCTCGCCAGCCCGCTCCCAGACGATGCGCTCGAGCATTTCGCCCAGCAGCTCTTCGCTCTTTTCGCAGACCCACTTATTACTCTCTTCGTCGTAGTCGAAGTGGAAACCACCGGAACGGTCAGCCAGCCACAGTTGGCGCAGCGGCTCCTGACGGCTGAAGATCAGCTGGGCGCCGCCTTCGAACTTGACGGTGAGCACGCCAGCGGAATTCTCCATGTCCAGGTCCAGGCCGCTCTCGTCGAACAGGTCTTCCAGGGCCTGTTGGGTCGCGTCGACCAGATCGTGGAAACGCGCTTCACTCAAACTCATTGCAGGAACCTCGAAATTGGCGGCATTACAGGCAAGCCGGGGAAGATACGGGCGCAACGCGCCAGCCGCAAGCTGCTAGCTACAAGCCGCAAGAAAAAGCCCAGCCTACACCCGATCGCTTTTTCTTGCCGCTTGAAGCTTGAAGCTTGCCGCGTCTGCTGCCCGCCCGGCGGACCGGCCCTTGCATAGGCAAGCCGCCGGTCGCTCGGTATACTCGGGCGCAATACTGCATTTTCTAAGGATTTCACCCATGAAGCGCCTGATTTCCTCCTTCGCGGCGCTGGTCGCTGTTGCCTGCCTCGTTTCGGCCTGCGGCCAGAAAGGCCCGCTGTATCTGCCGGACGACGGCGATAACGCTAAAGCGCACAAGTCGCACCAGCACTCGTCGAAAGCCAAGCCGACCGCGGTTCAGGAGCAGCCGCCAGCGCCCGAGTCCGAGCCCGAGCCCGAGCAGTCGCCTGCGGAGTAAAGGAAACCAGATGAACGCTTTCAACTACCGCGACGGCGAGCTGTTCGCGGAGGGTGTAGCCCTGTCGGCCATCGCCGAACGCCATGGCACGCCTACCTACGTGTACTCGCGCGCTCACATCGAGGCCCAGTACCGCAGCTACACCGACGCCCTGCAAGGCGCCGAGCACCTGGTGTGCTTTGCGGTCAAGGCCAACTCCAACCTCGGCGTGCTGAACGTGCTGGCACGCCTGGGTGCAGGTTTCGACATTGTCTCCGGCGGCGAGCTGGAGCGTGTGCTGGCGGCCGGTGGCCGCGCTGACCGCGTGGTGTTCTCCGGCGTGGGGAAAACCCGCGAAGACATGCGCCGTGCCCTGGAAGTGGGTGTGCACTGCTTCAACGTGGAGTCCACTGACGAGCTGGAGCGCCTGCAGGTGGTAGCCGCCGAAATGGGCAAGGTTGCCCCGGTATCGCTGCGGGTCAACCCGGACGTGGACGCCGGTACTCACCCTTACATCTCCACTGGCCTTAAAGAAAACAAGTTCGGCATCGCCATTGCCGACGCCGAAGCCATCTACGTGCGTGCGGCACAGTTGCCGAACCTTGAAGTGGTCGGTGTCGACTGCCACATCGGCTCCCAGCTGACCACCATCGACCCGTTCCTCGACGCGCTCGACCGCCTGCTGGTGCTGGTCGACCGCCTGGCCGAGTGCGGCATTCACCTGCGCCACCTGGACCTGGGCGGCGGGGTCGGGGTGCGCTACCGTGACGAACAGCCGCCGTTGGTGGCCGACTACATCAAGGCCATCCGCGAGCGCGTTGGCGACCGCGACCTGGCCCTGGTGTTCGAGCCTGGCCGCTATATCGTGGCCAATGCCGGCGTGTTGCTGACCCGCGTGGAATACCTCAAGCACACCGAACACAAGGACTTCGCCATCATCGATGCGGCGATGAACGACCTGATCCGCCCGGCCTTGTACCAGGCCTGGATGGGCGTCAGCGCGGTCAAGCCGCGTGGCGGTGAAGGCCGTGCCTATGACCTGGTCGGGCCGATCTGCGAGACCGGCGACTTCCTCGGCAAAGACCGTCTCCTCGACCTGGCCGAAGGTGATTTGCTGGCTGTCGAGTCGGCGGGCGCCTATGGTTTTGTCATGAGCTCCAACTACAACACCCGTGGTAGATGCGCCGAAATCCTGGTTGACGGTGACCAGGCGTTCGAAGTACGCCGCCGCGAGACCATCGCCGAACTGTACGCTGGCGAAAGCCTGCTGCCGGAGTAAGCCCATGCTACTGCGTTTTACCAAGATGCATGGGCTGGGCAACGACTTCATGGTCCTGGACCTGGTCAGCCAGCACGCCCACATCCAGCCCAAGCACGCCAAGCAATGGGGTGACCGCCACACCGGCATCGGCTTCGACCAGTTGCTGATCGTCGAGGCGCCGAACAACCCGGAAGTGGACTTCCGCTACCGTATCTTCAATGCCGACGGCTCCGAAGTGGAGCAGTGCGGCAACGGTGCGCGCTGCTTCGCCCGTTTCGTGCTGGACAAGCGCCTGACCGCGAAAAAACGCATCCGCGTGGAAACCAAGAGCGGCATCATCGTGCTGGACGTGCAAAACGACGGCCAGGTGAGTGTCGACATGGGCCCACCGCGCTTCACCCCTGCCGAAATCCCCTTCGTCGCCGACGCGCAGGCGCTGAACTACCCACTGGAAGTCGACGGCCAGCTGCATTCGATTGCCGCCGTGTCCATGGGTAACCCGCATGCCGTGCTGCGTGTCGACGACGTGCGTACTGCCCCCGTGCATGAACTGGGCCCGAAGATCGAAAACCACCCACGCTTCCCGCAGCGGGTGAATGCCGGCTTCCTTCAGGTCATCGACCGCCACCGGGCCAACCTGCGCGTGTGGGAACGCGGCGCGGGCGAAACCCAGGCCTGCGGCACCGGCGCCTGCGCCGCCGCCGTGGCGGCGATCAGCCAGGGCTGGATGGACTCCCCGGTATCCCTCGACCTGCCAGGTGGCCGCCTGCACATCGAATGGGCCGGCCCCGGCAAGCCCGTGGTGATGACCGGCCCGGCCGTACGCGTCTACGAAGGACAGGTTCGTCTCTAAGCGAGTAACCGCCATGACCGATCAGCCCAAGGTTGTACCCCAGCAGTCCGCCGAGCTCGATGCCGAGGCGGTGGTCGCCTACCTGCGCGCCCACCCTACCTTCTTCAGCGAGCACGACGAGTTGCTGATCGAACAGCGTATTCCGCACCAGCGCGGCGACAGCGTGTCGCTGGTCGAGCGCCAGCTCAAGCTGCTGCGCGACCGCAACATCGAGATGCGCCACCGCCTGTCACAACTGATGGACGTGGCCCGTGACAACGACCGGCTGTTCGACAAGACGCGCCGGCTGATCCTCGACCTGCTTGATGCCGGTAGCCTGGAAGAAGTGGTCATGGCCGTCGAAGACAGCCTGCGCCAGGAGTTTCAGGTGCCCTTTGTCAGCCTGATCCTGTTCGGTGACAACGTTGCCCCCGTGGGGCGCTGGGTCAGCAATGCCGAGGCCCAACAGGCCATCGGTGCCCTGTTGGGCGGTGGCAAGACGGTCAGCGGCAACCTGCGCGAACATGAACTGGCCTTCCTGTTCGGCGAGGAACAGCGCCGCGAGGTCGGCTCCAGCGCCGTGGCCGCGCTGGAGTACCAGGGGTTGCATGGGGTGCTGGCAATCGGTAGCCGAGACCCGCAACACTACAAGAGCAGCGTCGGCACGCTGTTCCTCGGCTACATCGCCGAAGTGCTCGGCCGTGTCGTGCCACGGGTGACCCAGACCCTGCGTTCGGTACGCTGATGGAACGCCAGCTGGAGGCTTATTGCGCACACCTGCGCAGTGAGCGCCAGGTGTCGGAGCACACCTTGCTGGGCTACCGTCGCGACCTGGACAAGGTCATTGCCTATTGCAAGGAGCACGGTATTGCCGACTGGCAAGCGCTGCAGATTCAGCAGTTGCGTCAGCTGGTCGCCCGCCTGCATCACCATGGTCAGGCCTCGCGCAGCCTGGCGCGGCTGCTGTCCGCTGTACGCGGCCTGTACCGTTACCTGAACCGCGAAGGCCTGTGCCAGCACGACCCTGCCGCCGGCTTGAGCGCCCCCAAGGGCGAGCGCAAGCTACCCAAGGTGCTGGACACCGACCGTGCGCTGCAGCTACTCGATGGCGGCGTGGACGACGACTTCATTGCCCGCCGTGACCAGGCCATGCTGGAGCTGTTCTATTCCTCGGGCCTGCGCCTGTCTGAGCTGACCAACCTCGACCTGGATCACCTGGACCTTGCCGCCGGCCTGGTGCAGGTACTGGGCAAAGGCGGCAAGGCGCGGGTGCTACCGGTCGGCCGCAAGGCCCGCGAAGCGCTGAAGGAATGGTACCGCCTGCGCGGCATCGGCAACCCGCGCGACCGCGCCGTGTTCATCACCCGCCAGGGCAACCGCATCAGCCCCCGTACCGTACAGCAGCGGGTCAAGGCCGTGGGTGAACGTGAACTGGGCCAACACCTGCACCCGCACATGCTCCGTCATTCCTTCGCCAGCCATATGCTGGAATCGTCCCAGGACCTGCGCGCAGTGCAAGAGATGCTCGGCCATGCCGACATCAGCACCACGCAAATCTATACCCATCTGGACTTCCAGCACCTGGCGGCGGTGTACGACAGCGCCCACCCCCGGGCCAAACGCAGCAAAGGCACAGACTCATGAGCATCAAGCTGATCACCTTCGACCTCGACGACACCCTGTGGGACACCGCGCCAGTGATTGCCAGTGCGGAAGTCGTGCTGCGCGACTGGCTCGAAGCCAACGCCCCCCTCCTGGGCGGGGTGCCGGTGGAACACCTGTTCGCCATCCGCGAACGCCTGGTGCAGGCCGAGCCCGGCCTGAAACACCGCATCAGTGCCCTGCGCCGGCGGGTACTGTTCCATGCCCTGGAAGAGGTCGGCTACAGCGAGAAACACGCACAGGACCTGGCCAATGAAGGCTTCGAGGTGTTCCTGCATGCTCGCCACCAGGTGCAGATCTTCCCCGAGGTGCAGCCAATGCTGGAGATCCTGCGGCATCAGTACACCCTGGGCGTTGTCACCAATGGCAATGCCGACGTCAGCCGGCTGGGGCTGGCGGATTACTTCCGCTTTGCCCTGTGTGCCGAGGACCTGGGCATTGGCAAGCCGGACCCGGCGCCGTTTTTGGAGGCCTTGCGGCGTGGCGAGGTGGACGCCGGTGCGGCGGTGCACATTGGTGATCACCCGGCTGACGACATTGCCGGTGCCCAGCGCGCCGGGCTGCGCGCGGTTTGGTTCAACCCGCAGGGCAAGGCCTGGGCTGGCGAGCAGGCCCCGGATGCCGAGATCCGGCGCCTGTCGCAGCTGCCCGACGTGCTCGCACGCTGGCGCTGACAGGGGCCGCTTTGCGGCCCATTCGCGGGCACGCCCGCTCCCACAGGGACCGTGCAGGTCCCAAGACCTGTGGTAGCGGGCTTGCCCGCGAACAGGCCGGCACAGGCACAAAAAAGCCCGCAGCGACGGCGGGCTTTTTGACGATCAGCCACTCAGATAGGGCGGCTGCCGTACTTGTTGTCCGGCTTCTTGGGCGGGTCGGCGACCACATTGGCCTCGACTTCCTGCACCTTGCCACCGCGCGACAGAAATTCTTCCATCGCCTTGGCCAGTGCATCACGCTCTTTCTGCTTGGCTTCCATGCTCGGCATCTCGTCTACCGAGACTGCCGCCTTGGATTTGCCCTTGGCAGCGGGTGCCGGGCTGCTGTCGTCATCGCCAGCGTCTTCGACGCCGTCATCAGCCGCCGCTTCGAGGCCTTCATCGCCCTCGTCTTCGTCACCTACTTCGAGGTCATCATTTTCCAGATCGTCGTCGCTCATGTTCTACCTCATGACTTGCGAAAAGCAGGTTAGTTATAGACCAGTGCAGCCGTAGACCGGCAGCTACCAGTGAAAATTCAACTGGCCGTGGGTTAGGCCACTGCCCTTGGGGCCGGCGCTCCTGATGGGAGGCGGTACCCAGCAGGCCCTGCTCCTGGCAGAACCTGACAAATCCATTAGCCCCTGCTGGCCACTCGCTATTGGCAAGCGTAGCAAAGGCTGATTGAAGTGCGCCGACTGCTTGCCAAACACCCTTTGGCGCGCATTCTAGCGTGCCGGTAGAAAAAGCAAAGCACCATAAATGCCCTACGACTTGTAAGTATTTTGCCTACGTCGCGAACGTGCCGGATAAACCGTTTGCCGAGCGGGAAATGTTAAAAATCTGGCAAAAAAATGCCCGGCAAGCCGGGCAAGTTTTTACCGCGTCGCAGTTACAGGTTGTAGCCGCGCTCGTTGTGCTGAGCCAGGTCGAGACCGACCGACTCTTCTTCTTCGTTGACCCGCAGGCCCATCACCAGGTCCAGCACCTTGAGAATCACGTAGGTGGCGATGGCGGTGTAGACCACGGTAAAGATCACGCCTTTGGCCTGTACCCAGACCTGCATGCCGATGTCGGTGACAGTACCGAAGCCGCCCAGTGCCGGGGCTGCGAACACGCCGGTGAGGATGGCGCCGATGATGCCGCCCACACCGTGAACACCGAAGGCGTCCAGCGAGTCGTCATAGCCCAGCTTGCGCTTGAGGGTGGTGGCGCAGAAGTAGCAGATCACACCCGAAGCCAGGCCGATTACCAGGGCACCCATGGGGCCCACGGTACCCGCGGCCGGGGTGATGGCGACCAGGCCGGCAACCACACCCGACGCGATGCCCAGGGCGCTCGGCTTGCCGTGGCCGATCCACTCGGCGAACATCCAGCCCAGTGCCGCAGCGGCGGTGGCGATCTGGGTCACCAGCATGGCCATGCCCGCGGTGCCGTTGGCCGCTGCAGCAGAACCTGCGTTGAAGCCGAACCAGCCGATCCACAGCATGGCCGCGCCCATCAGGGTGTAGCCCAGATTGTGGGGCGCCATCGGGGTGGTCGGGTAGCCTTTGCGCTTGCCCAGTACCAGGCAGCAGACCAGGCCGGCGATACCTGCGTTGATGTGCACCACGGTGCCCCCAGCGAAGTCCAGTACGCCCCAGTCCCACATCAGTGCACCGTCACCGCTCCACACCATGTGCGCGATTGGCGCGTATACCAGGGTGAACCAGATACCCATGAACACCAGCATCGCGGAGAACTTCATGCGCTCGGCGAAGGCACCGACGATCAGCGCCGGGGTGATGATGGCGAAGGTCATCTGGAAGGTGATGAACACCGCTTCAGGGAACAGCGCAGTGGCCGAAGTCAGGCTCTCGGGCGTGACACCGCTGAGGAAGGCCTTGGAGAAGCCGCCAACGAACGAATTGAAATTGAGTACGCCTTTTTCCATACCGGCGGTATCGAAGGCCATGCTGTAGCCGTAGACGACCCAGAGAATGCTCATCAGGCCGGTGATTGCAAAGCACTGCATCATCACCGACAGCACGTTCTTGGAACGCACCATGCCGCCATAGAACAGGGCCAGGCCCGGAATGGTCATGAACAGCACCAGCGCCGTCGCGGTCAGCATCCAGGCGGTGTCGCCGGAGTTCAGCGCTGGGGCAGCTTCCTCTGCCAGGGCGAGCCCGGGGGTTACGAGGGACAATAGGGCTCCTAGCCCTGCGATCTTACGCAGAGTCATGTTGTTTTCTCCTGGGGCTTTGGGTTTGGTGAGGCTTTGTTGTTGCTTAGATCGCGTCGGTATCGGTTTCGCCGGTACGGATACGGATCGCCTGCTCCAGATTCACCACGAAAATCTTGCCGTCACCGATCTTGCCGGTGTTGGCTGCCTTGGTGATGGCTTCGATTACCCGATCAAGGTCCTTGTCATCGATGGCGACATCGATCTTCACCTTGGGCAGGAAATCGACCACATACTCAGCACCGCGGTACAGCTCGGTGTGGCCCTTCTGGCGACCGAAACCTTTGACTTCGGTGACGGTGATACCCTGCACGCCGATTTCCGACAGTGACTCGCGCACGTCGTCCAGCTTGAACGGCTTGATGATGGCTGTGACTAGCTTCATGAAACTCTCTCCCGATTTGGTGGACTTGCCCCAGGAAAACAAACCCGTCTCAAGTCTAAGCGCAGCGGTTGGCTTTGTAACGCGTCGTCGGCATCCGGCTCCGCGTGCGCACTGCCTGGTCACAAGGAACTGCATCAGTGCATGGCTCGAACTGGTCTTTGCAGAAACCTTGCCAGTTCCGCCAAAGCCACGAAAAACAGCGAGTTATGTGATTTAGTCAGGATTGGCCAGTCGCCAGCATGCAGATCATGCACAGTTTCGGTGCGCGCAGGCGGGGGCTGCTGCTCGAAAAACGTGCAGTGCCGCGCGAGCGTCTGTGAAAGAAAGGCCCATGTGCGTGCGTGCTACACTGCTGGCCATTTCTCAGTTTCAATGGAAAGCCCCATGCTCGCGCCCAAAGCCCTTCTCGATGCCCTGAGCGACCAGGCCTCGCGCCTGTTCAGCAGCGATACCGCACAGCCTCGCGCCGAACTGGAAAGCCAGTTCAAAGTGCTGATGCAAGGGGCGTTCAGCAAACTGGACCTGGTCAGCCGTGACGAATTCGACAGCCAGATGGTCGTGCTGGCGCGCACCCGTGCACGCCTTGAGGCCCTGGAGCAACAGGTAGCAGAGCTGGAAGCGCGGCTGGCCCCTACTGCCCAGCAGGACTGAACCAGCCCTGCTGCTGCCACACGTCAGGCGGAAACCCGCAGGGCGTTCAGCTCAGGCGGCCTGGGCGGTAGCTCACTGGCATGCAGGGTGCCGCGCAACAGCGCTGCACCACATTGTGTGAACACTGTTTTCAGCCGGTTGTGCGAGTTGAGTATCTGGGCCTGGATACGCGCGATGGTGGCGTCTGCCGGCTGCAAGCTGGCCGCACGGTTGGCCCATTCGATGGCGGCAAAGCGGCTTTGCTTGCGGGTGCCGCGCCCCTGCATCCAGGCCAGTCCCAGCTCGGCACTGGCGCGTGCAGCAATTCCCAGGTCAGGGTGCTCGACCAGGCTCAACAGGTACGCCACAGCCTCGGCCCGCTCCCGAGAGTTGCCGAACTGGCGCAACAGGATGCCCAGATGCAAACGCGCGCGGGCATTGGTCTGGGAATCGCCCAGCGCGTCGACCAGCAGGTGCCTGACGGCCAGCATGGCGCTGCGCTCGCTGAGGTCCTCGCCACCCTTCATGCGCAGGCACGCCAGCTTGTATTTGGCCCGGCGGCTGCCCGCTGCCACTGCGCGCCGTAGCCAATGTTCAGCGGCCTGGCGATCAATGTACTCCTGCGGGGTGTTCGCCTGGCCACCACAGTACAAGTCATACAAGCCAAGGGCTGCCCCCGGCAGGTTCAGTTCGGCACAACGCTCATACAGGTAGACGGCCACTTCATGGCGGTTGGCAGCCAACAGCAGGCGCGCCGCCGCAAGCACCGTGAACCCCGGCGCATGGCCTGCCAGCTGGCGTTTCACCGCCCGCTGCGACCATGCCCGGGCCTGCTCGGCCGAGCGTGGCAGCCCCCACAGACCAAAGCAGTGCCCTGCGGCGCGCAAGGCACAGGCGCCCGCATGGCAGCGCCCGTCGCACAGGCGCTCGAGGGCGCGGCGCAGCAACTGCTGCTCATCCGCCAGGCCGTCGCGCAGTATCAGCTCGGCCAGGCAACGGAACGGCTCGCCCATGGCCCCGATGGCTCCATGATCGGCATTGCATGCCAGGCTTGCGGCAAAGTCGCCAATCGCGCCGGCCTGATCGTGCAATGCAGTACAGCGCAACGCCCCCCGCCAGGCCAGCAGTACTGCGCGCTCCCTTGGCCTCAGCGGGCGCTGTGCCCAGGCGTCGAACAACTGCTGCCAGGTGGCCACGGCCTGCAACTGGTCGGCAGCCGGCAACAGCAGCTGTTCTTCGACGGCCATCCAGCGCAAGGCGTTACGCAGGCGCTCGTCCCAACCGGCGCACAACGGGCCGCTGGCCAACAGTTCAAGCGCATCGGCACCGGCGCCCGACCGCGGCAACAGGTAGATAGCCAGGGCCTGGATGGCTTCGAAGCAACCGGGGCGCAGCCCCAGTGCGTGGCGGAGCCAGTAGTAACGCGGGTCCTGGGTGTCCTGGTAGGTCCGCTTGGCCAGGCACGCGGGCAAGCTGCTTGGCAGTTCCGCCAGCGGTTGCACCCCATGCCTGACCAACAGCGGCGCGGCGGCTTCCTGCACCTCCACATCGGCATGGGCACTGGGCCGATAGCGCGCAGGCCGCCCGTTGAACAACTCGGCCAACCAGCCAGGCTCGCGCAACTGCGCACTGACGCGCAGCATGCCGATGGCCGCTGCCAGCGGTTGCGCCGAACGCTCCAGGGCCTGCAGCAGGTGCGCAGTCGCGGTTTCGCATATCTGCCCTACGGCCAGCACACGCGCAGCGTTGGGTTGGCCATCAGCCTGTACCCGGCAAGCGCGGTGGAAGCAGTGCATGCCCATTACCACGTGCGGGTGGTAAGCCTTGGGGCAGGCATCGACCCAGGCTTTGAGCACCTGGCTCGGGGCTTTGTCGCCCTGGTTGTCGAGGTCGGCGAACATGTGGCCTTCCAGGGCCGCCAGGTAGGCCGGAAACTCGCCGGGCGGCGCCTGATACCACTGCGCCTCGAGGCGGTCGAAAAAACGGGTAAGTTCAACGAATGCGCGGGCCTGCACCAGTTCGCGGATTACCTGGTGAGTGTGGGTGAGCGTTTGCACGGAGCAATTCCTCAAGTCCATTTGGAAGAAGGGACAGTGCCATTCCATGGCAACTGCAGTTGCCCAACAACACTAAGCCATACCCGGCCCCTGCGCAAAGAATATTGGATCCACCTTTTGCTCAGAGGTGTAAAAATCCGCGATAAATCCCTGCCCGGAAAAACCACGACGCACACTTCTTGCGCCGGCAGCAGGAGCGCTGGCTATCCTGTGCGCTACCGCAGGAAGCGGCCTTCACCCGCGACAACGGAGCGTCCATGTCCCTAGCCCTCGTCCATAGCCGCGCCCAGGTGGGCGTACAGGCACCGGCGGTCAGCGTCGAAACGCACCTGACCAATGGCCTGCCGCACCTCACCCTGGTCGGCCTACCGGAAACCACCGTCAAGGAAAGCAAAGACCGGGTACGCAGCGCCATCGTCAATTCCGGGTTGAACTACCCACAACGGCGCATCACCCAGAACCTCGCCCCCGCCGACCTGCCCAAGGATGGCGGGCGCTACGACCTGGCCATTGCCTTGGGCATCCTCGCCGCCGACGGTCAACTGCCAACCGCGGCCCTTGCCGAGCTTGAATGCCTGGGCGAACTGGCACTGTCTGGCACGTTGCGCCCGGTGCAGGGGGTATTGCCGGCGGCACTCGCGGCCCGCGAAGCAGGCCGGGCGCTGGTGGTGCCACGGGAAAACGCCGAGGAGGCCAGCCTGGCCAGCGGCCTGGCGGTGTATGCCGTGGGGCACTTGCTGGAGCTGGTTGCCCACCTCAACGGCCAGGTGCCCCTGGCGCCTTATGCGGCCAACGGTTTGATCCTGCAGCAACGGCCGTACCCGGACCTGAGTGAGGTGCAAGGGCAACTGGCGGCCAAGCGCGCCTTGCTGCTGGCAGCTGCCGGGGCGCACAACCTGTTGTTCACCGGCCCGCCCGGCACCGGCAAGACCTTGCTCGCCAGCCGGCTGCCCGGGCTGCTGCCGCCACTGGACGAGCACGAGGCGCTGGAAGTGGCGGCGATCCAGTCGGTCAGCGGCCATGCACCGCTGAGCAGCTGGCCGCAGCGCCCCTTTCGCCACCCGCACCACTCCGCCTCCGGCCCGGCACTGGTGGGGGGCAGCAGCCGGCCGCAACCTGGCGAAATCACCCTCGCCCACCACGGTGTGCTGTTCCTTGACGAGCTGCCGGAATTCGAGCGCCGCGTGCTGGAGGTGTTACGCGAGCCGTTGGAGATCGGTAGATGGTATTCTCACACTTTACCAAATGCCACAGGAAGCCCGGAATGCCTACTGCCTACGCTTATATCCGCTACTCATCAAAAGCCCAAGGTGAAGCCGGTAGGGATTCCGTAGACCGTCAAATGGCATCGATCCAAGCCATTACAAAGCAACAAGGTATTGAGTTGCCGCCCGAGAATATCTACTCGGATACGGGCATATCTGCACACGATGGAAGCAACAAACGAAAAGGAAAACTAAAAGAACTCATTGATATGATTAGCGATATGCATATCAAAGAGGGCGATTATATATTTGTTGAAAGTATCGACCGGCTTAGTCGTCAAAGACTTCTGCAAGCAAAAGAGCTAGTCAATGGCATCCTTGAAAAAGGGGTTATTTTAATAACCACTATTGATGGTCAACGATATGAAAAACCAAACGAAACAAACCGTATTGATGACTTACAGCAAGATATTCTCTTAAGTGTTATCGCAAAGCGAGCATACGAAGAAAGTAAGACAAAATCAGTTCGTAGAAAATCCGCATGGAATAGAGCCAAGAAGTTAGCTGAAGAAGAAAAAGTCATTTTTAACGCCCATAATCCACCATATGGAATTCGATACAATACAGAGCTTAACTGCTTTGAAATCGAGGAAGAAGAAGCTCAGGAAATAAGAGATTTCTTTGAGAGCTTGAAATATGTCGGCGTGTCATTGTCAATTAAAAAGCTAAATGCTTATTCAAAACGAAAATGGTCAAGTAGAAATATAAAGCATCTAATAGATACGAAATACGTTCTCGGTGCTTACATGGCTCAGCGAAGAGACGAAAACAAAAAGAAAGTATTTGAGCGATACATTGAAAACTATTACCCGCAAATCGTTTCATATGAGCTGTTTAATGAAGCAATAGCAGCAATGAAAAATAGAGCACAAAGAAAAAACTACGGCAACCAAAGTGTTGGCAGCTTGAACATTTTCCGCCACAGCATCAAATGTGATTGTTGTGAGGCATCTATGTTGTTTGAAAAACAAACAAACCCCAAAGGCGTCGTTTATCCGTATTTTCAATGCTACACACGCAAAGAATTAAAAAATGGATGTGACCAACCACGCTTTCGTTTTGACTTGGCTTTTGGGTTATTTCTTGAACTCATATATCAATCCACGACGGATGAAGACTTTGACGTCCACCCGTGGCAAAACGAAATGCCGGATACTGAAATTGAATATGAATGGATTACTCGCGAAAGCGGCATGAGGTATCGCCTTCCAACAAAGGAAGATATTGATGAGGAAGAACGAGTAGAAAACTTTAAAGAGCTACTAATCAAGCTACTTTCAAACAGAGAAAACCAAACCAAAGACAACAAGATAATTTTTGAATTGAGCAACCTATTGCTTGAACAAAAAAGTTACAGAGACAACCTGATGAAGTCTTTTGCAGGCTTCACCAGCGGTGTTATCCCGCAAGAATTCTTGCAGGTAGTCAGCAAAACAGAAGCAACCATCAACGATATTGAACAAAACCTTGCAGAGCTACAAACACAAATAAACATCAAGAAAACCACTATAAACATTTACTCGGAAAACGACATAATTGATTTATATAAAACAGAAGATGGCCGCTTAAAAATAAATCAATTCTTTGTTGCTAACGATATAACTTTCAAATTCAAATTCGACAAAACCTCAAGAACTTTGTTTGCGAAGATTTTCCAGAACGGTTTTGAAATTGACCGCATAGCCAAACAGTTCAGCCTACATAACCCCCTTAAAGAGTTCGGCATCAACAATCTCAACGAATACTTTAATTGACGCCATCATAATCAAAGTAGGCTGCCTATCAGGTGGCCTTTTTAATGCTGGCTATACGTTGCTATACGTTGCTATACGCTCTCATTCTTTGTTATCTGGCTTATTGAAAGCTATACAACTTGAAAACATTTTAATACATGTTAACTTGATATTAGTAGTTTGAATTCTTTATATGCGAGCAATGTAAATGTATAGCAAATTTCACTTCGTTCATTTACTAACATTTACGCTCGATTTTTCGCACTACGTTTGAAAAATGTATAGCAATCAACATGGAGGATTGTATGAATGACAAAGTTAGAAAAAGTAATCAGTTAAATTTTAGACTTCCACGGGAAGATATTTTACTGCTCGAAAAGCAGAGAGCCACATTAAAAATGACTCAGGTGAAATTCATTTCCCACATTATAAATAATGGAATAAATGAAATCATAGAAGTAAGCAGCCCAAAATTAAGAGAGGATATAGTCACCATTGAAAAAGTATTCAGCCAGATTGGCAACAACGTTAACCAGATAGCAGCAGCGTTAAATTCAGGGAAGCAACCAAGCCAAGACGTTTTGGATGTTCTGAGCAAATTAGATAAGAACATGGGTGTATTGATGAATAGACTTGAAAACTTGAAAAAGGAGAAAATAACAACCAAAGGAGATATATGATAAGGAAAAGATTGAGCACCCAAAAAAGCAGGTCAGGAGTATATAAGGCTTCTAAATACTTTCACAAAGATGAAGGATGTGTATTGTTCGAAAGCAACATTTACACACCTATGAACTCATCCAAAAGACAAATTGCTAATGCCATTGCAACATCCATCGAAAGTGATGTCGCTGTTAGAACCAAAGGCAGAAAGCAGTCAGTTAGAAGCCAGCACGATATGGTCAGCTTTCATACCAATGATAACGTTACTCCTGAACAAGCGAAGCAGATAGTAAAAGAACTCTATGAAAAGACGCATAACCTTTCAAATAGAAAGTATGCGTTGGGTGTTCATATTGATACAGATGAGGTTCACGTTCATATTGTTTGGGGTTTGAAAGACTTCAATGGTAAGTGTTATAACGTTAGCAATGACTACCGAGTCATTGAAAGAGAATGTGAAAAGCTTGAACAGAAATACAATCTAATTATTCCAGAGAACCGAATATCAAGAGACATGGACGCACTTGACAAAAGAAAAGACTTATCACCAAAAGATAAGAAGGACATCATCAGCAAAAAATATAAAGACAAGCATCCGTCATCCAATGAAAGAATGCTTGATGTTCGAGGCATAACGTCCAACAAGCAGCAGATGAAAGACGCTTTAAACGTTTACCTTGATAACTCTTCAAGCCCTTCCGACTTTATCAACCAGATAACTGCGAATGGTTTTAATGTCATTCACAATGGTAAATCATCTTTCTCCATTCAACATGAAGACCAGATTTTCAAAGCATCCGAGCTTGGCCTATCTTACAAAACACTTAAAGCGAAACTAGGTGATGACACTGGCTTTGAGCAGACTTTGAAAAATAAGCACAACTTTAAGAAATACGAAGATTGTTCTATTGCTTCCAATGAAGCAGCACCCGACTACATGAAAAAGATTAAACCGAACTCAGTGCTTGCCACCAAGTTCAAGTTTATTCAGCATAGTGACAAGGTTGAATATTTCTATAATTCAGCCAGCAGCAAGAAATCATTCGAGTATTACAAAGACCCGTCAAAAGTTTCATTTCATGACTTATCAAGACAGTCAGCAAAGGCTGGCATTCAAAGGCTTGTTGCTGACGCCAAACCACCACAATCATTCACAGTGAATGGCCCTGATTTCTTTAAGAAAAATATATGGCTTGAATTTCAGTTAATGGGATTGGAAGCCAAAGGGTTCAAGCTTGAAGGTTACAAACCTACACCAGCAGACCTTGAAGAATTGAAGAAAATCCAAGAGCAATACGCTTCTATGAACAAGAAGCCAGAACCTAAACTAGAAGCTCCTACGGTGGCCGTAGAGCCAGCTAAACCAGTAGAGCCTATCATTGTCCCACCAGTCATGCCTACGCCTGCTCAAAACGCACCAGAGACACCAGAAGAGCCTACAAAGCAGGTTGAACAAGAACACGTTGCAGCGACTAATGATGACTTGATTGATGAGTTGAATAGTATGTTTAAACCTACCCCACAAGACGCCTTACGTGAGGTATTGAATAAGGTCACACCAGAAATGCTTTGTATGGAACACGGTTCTATTACTTGCCGCAGATGTTTCGGAAATGAATTTGACAATGCACCAGCAGATAAAAAAGAAGAGTTCAAACAACTCAACACAGAATTATTTGTGGCTTACACTGACCACCCAAACTTGAAAGGTGAGTTTGATGAAATCATCATTGACCACAAACAGTTGTTAAAGGATACCCCTATTTATGCGGAATCACTTAATGCGTATCAAGCTCAAAAGACAATTGAGATTAAACAAGATTTCAACATCTTCCTTAAAGAAATTGAGCACAACAACCCCGGCTTTGACTTTCTTGATGAGGAAGCCTATGAAGCTAACAAGGAGTTTGTAGAGAGACTTAAAGAATTTGATGTTGATGGCTTAGATGAAGCGAGGCAAGAAATTGAACTATATGAAGCAATACAGAAGAAACTTGAAAAGATAGAAAGCCCGGAAATCAGGGAAGAGATACTACAAGATAAAATAAACGAACGTAATGAGAAAATTGAAGAAGCACAAAAACAGAAGAAGCTAGATAATGACCAAAACAAAAGAACCCGTCGCCGTGGGGTTGGAATGGATTTAAAGCCGAAACGTAAAGAAGATAAATAAAAAGCCCTCTGGGCTTTTATTTGTCTTGGGTTTGAAAGTTTCTAATCCCCACTTGTAGCGTTACATCTTTGTTGAATCCGTTAACTTTGCTTACATCTAAGTATTCCTTCATGCAATCATTTATAAAGCGTGACAACGGAAACTTATGAGCATTGGCAATTTCTCTGAATTGATTATGCGTTTCAGCGTCGAGCGTGATGGTGCAAACTTTAAGATTTGCTTTTGCTTTAGGTTTTTTCATTAGTGCCCCTTTCTTATTTATATATATTTATTAGAGCACAAATAAAGGCGAAGTCAAATAAATACATATTTTCTTGACAAAATTCAGGCACAAAAAAACCAGCATTCGCTGGCTTTGTTATAGGTCTCTTATACACTCGTCTTGATATTCGTAAGGAACTCTACTTTGGTCTACCAGCACCTTGTATGTGTAATCTAATGGGTCAAAAATCAAATGACAAACACTTTTGTTATGTGCATTCTTAACATCTTTATACAAGCCATAGAGACCTAATTGCTTTGTATATTTTAAGATTTCTTTTCTTTTGCTAGTCACCCTTATTAGTTGCATACTCATAATCTCCTGTTCTTGCTAGCAATATAACATGCGATTATAAATAATCAATAGATAAGTATTTATTTATTACAATCCAGCATCAAGCAACGCGGTATCAACAATCTTGTAATTTGCTTTTATATCAACAACTTCTTTTGTGCTCAAATCAATTATGTATTTGCCTATTAATTTCTTTCCAAAAACATCACCAAGCAGGTCATTCTTAAAGACTTGTATTTTGCTGTATAGCCTCATTATTTTTAGCTTTCCATTTACAAGTATAGAGAACCCAATGAAATCATTCTTTTCCACAAATGCGAACGCCTTATCAATAACTTCATTCTTGCCTTTCAAGAATGGCTTTCTTTTCAGTTCTCTCCATAGTGATAACGTGTTCTTAACGCCGAACATTGCATATCTACGCACACCCCATAATGCTTGAACTGCTCTAACTTTTTTGTGATTTGAGATTTCCAGCTTATCTACATTTAGGACGCCGCCTTTCAACTCGAAATCCATATTGAATGACTTAGTTAGATACTTCATCACATATGATGTTGCCTTGCTTTTCTTTGTGTCAATTTCTTCAATTCTTACGGCGTTTTCCGAGTGTCTAAAATGCTTGTTAATCAAGACTACTAATTCGTCATAATGCTTCTTGTTAACATACATTAAAGCGTGTTTATGAAAGCACTGGTCTTTGTGTGGTTCGACAGCCCAGAAACCGTTCATCTCAATTTTATGCCTATGGATGTCTTTTCTAAAAGCATTCCATAAGCCTTTCAAGTAATCATTGCTATCCTTTGGGGTTGAACCATCCCAAGAACTAACACCTTTTGACGGCTTTGGGTGAAATCTTGCCGGAGCGGTGAAAGTGATAAAAAGAGGCTTGTAGTCAAGTCGCTTGGCGTAGGCGTCCAACGATGAGACTTGAATAAATATCTCAGCAAATCTTTGCTTTTCAGTGCTTGCTACTTTCCATAGCGGGATTTTCTTGTTGTTCTCATTAACAAGAGATTTCTTCATAATGTAATCAAGCTGGCTGGCTTCGTCCGCTTCTCTATTGCGAACAACTTCATCACTACAAATCTCAAATGCTCGACCAGAACCAATCAAACCTGAGTGCAGCTTTAAAAGTTCGCTTCTTTGTTTTTGTATTCTTTTTATTTGTGATTTAAGTCTTTTCTCATCAGCGATGTTGATGAGCTTGTCTTTTATAGCTGACCCTTTAATATCCTTTATTTTGATACCATAACCGATATCCCAATCAGTCTTTATGCGTGAATAAATACTCTCGCCGGAGTCATCGTCATCAAGGTTTCTCTGTTTTATTATTAGTTGTTCTTGAATTCTCTCGAAAACGAACGTGATATTTTTGACGATTTCGTCCAAATCGCCAGCCAGAATGTATTTATGTCGTATCTTCCAGCATCTATATTCACTGGAAGCGGCAACCCAAGTGAATTTATTTTTGAGGTTTCTTATTTCTTTGGCTATGCTTTCACGCTTTCTTTTTGATGAGTTATTTAACTTATGTTCAAGACATTCCTTTGCAATCATCTTTTTTTCGATGGCTCGCTCAAAAACATACTGCCTTTCACATTCCGCAAAGAAAAATTCAGGAGTAATACTTTTAAGGTTTATGCGTTGCGGAATAAATATCATGCAAGTTATTATTGTTTGTTACTAACACAAATACCATGCCGTGCATGATTGTCAAATAAATAAATATTTTTACTTTCCAATCTGTAAAAAGATGTTTTTTTAAAAAAGTCAAAAACGGTCAAAAAAACCTATAAAATCAACTTGCGACACTTATTTAAGAGTTATCCAAGAAGGTCAAAATCAAAAACATCTGGGTATTGCGAACCAAGTTCGCATATCAAAATCAAAAAGCATCTTGGGCAGGAAAATTTCAAAATATCAAAACTTATGGAATAGCCATTTTTAGGTGATTTACTATCTTATGCGTATGTTAATACAGAGAATTAAAAAACGCCGTTTTTTATCTATTTCTGTTAACGCACCAAAAAAGTGCATTGTGTTTTTTATAGGTTTTTAGATCATTTTTTTGAGTTTTAATTTTCTTGGGTAGTCGTTTTTTGGCTTAAACTCAATGAAAAACGCTGTCAATAGAAAACCAAAAATATATTTATAGTCGAACCCTAATCATCAAATAGGGTTCAACCATATTCCTTAAAATTTCAAAAAATATGAACTGTCCAGCCACTGCATTCATTTGGTCATTTTTCACGCTCGAACAAGTTCAGGCGTTCAAAACGACCTTAACTATTTATCCTCTACTAACTCATAGTTCATTTTGAAAGTTTTCCGGTCATGCTTCATCTTATAAACCTTAATATTTTTGTGCTTTGCTATTTTTATAAGGGCGTACTCATCGGACGAGCATATCCTTGACCCGAGATAAATAGCCTTCGGAACTGGTAGTGAAATGAAATCTTCACTGGCATCCAAGGATATAAATCGCCACTCTGCTTCATACTCCCAGTCGGTTGATTTGTGGAGAGCAGCAACCAGTGGCCCGAGATTACTACGAGGCTTTTGGGAGAGTAGTGGGAGAAAATCGAATAGCTTGTCACTATAAAATACGGGCCATAAACTTTGCTTAATTCTATTCACTTGGTGCAGATTATATTCGACGGCAAAACCTTTATGTTCGTCGCTGTAATGCGTCCACATCAACATAGATTCGATGGAGTTACTAAAACAACAAATCTTCATAACCTTTTTAATTTTGTCGCGAAAGAAAAAATCAAGTAAATCTTCTTCTAATTCGTTTGAAGCTATGGCAATGCTGAAAGAGGAGTCATACGGGTCATTGAAGTTTTCCGGGAAAGACAACCAAAGTCGATTATTCTCGAAATTCTCTATATGCGACTTTGAACAACTGCGATACTTGAACAATTTTTTTGGTATATAGCTTTCTTTTAGCTCTTGTACTTTACTTACGTCAACTTTTCCATCTTTATCAACCGTCAGCAACCCATCAACAATCTTATTGTATAAATCGTCCATTTTATCCTTTCCATGTTATGAACAAAGGTTGAATTTGAATACTCGCACGGCAATTCATCGGCGTCCATGCATCCAGAAATGTGGGGAACACCCCTACCATTCGAGTCCGGTGAAATCGTGATTGCCCGGGCCCGCGACAAAGTACGCTTTCCCGCGCGCTTTCAGCTGGTGGCGGCCATGAACCCCTGCCCGTGCGGCTACCTCGGCGACCCGACCGGCCGTTGCCGCTGCAGCACCGAGCAGATCGCCCGCTACCGCAACAAACTGTCCGGGCCACTGCTGGACCGCATCGACCTGCACCTGACCGTGGCCCGCGAAAGCACCACGCTGAACAACCAGCCTAGCGGTGAAACCAGTGCCGCTGTGGCTGTGAAGGTGGCACAGGCCCGAGCGCTGCAACACGGGCGTCAGGCCTGCGCGAATGCCTTCCTCGATCTCGAAGGTTTACGCCGGCATTGTGCCTTGAAAGCCGCCGACCAGGTCTGGCTTGAAAATGCCTGCGAGCGGCTGACGCTATCGCTGCGCGCGGCACACCGGTTGTTGAAGGTAGCGCGAACGCTGGCGGACCTGGAGGGGTGCGAGACCATTGGCCGGGCGCATCTGGCCGAGGCCCTGCAGTATCGGCCGGGGAGCAGTTAGGTTGCGCAGTGGCCTTGCAGGCAAGGGCCTGCACCACCCCTACTGGCGGCCAGCCAATGCCCGTTCAACCACCGCCAGCAATACCTCTTCAGAAAACGGCTTGCCCAGGCACTCCAGCGCCCCCAGCCGCGTCGCCGCGTGCATGGCGGCATCATCCCAGTGCGCCGACATGCAGATCACCACTATCGGCCATTGCCGAAGCGCCAGCTCACGCTGCACGTGCAGCCCGCTCATGCCGGGCATCTTCAGATCGAGCAGCACGCAACCGGCCTGCCCCGCCCGGTCAGACGCCAGGAACGGGGCACCGCCAGCGAAGGTCAGGGTCTCGAACCCGGCTGAACGCAGCAGGTTGGCCAGGCTCTTGCGCACCGAAGCATCGTCATCGACGATGCATACCCATCTGCTCATGCGCCGCCCATGCCCTCCTGCTGTGTGCCGAGCACGTTGTGCATGGCCACCAACTCCACCAATGAGCGCGACTGCATCTTGTTCATGATGCTCTTCTTGTGCACCTTGGTGGTCACCTCACTGGTGCCGATCTGCCTGGCGATCTGCTTGTGCGACAGGCCGTCGACCACCAGCGAGAACACTTGGCGCTCACGCGGGGTCAGGCGCTGGTACTTTTCCGCCACGAGCCGGGCATGGCGCCACTTGCGCCCTTCGGCCACGGCACGCACCCGCAGCGTCCCCAGCAGGGCCAGTAACTGCTCCTCGTCAAAAGGCTTGGTGAGGAACTCCACGGCGCCTGCGCGCATCGCCTGCACGGTCATCGCAATGGTGCCAAAGCCGGTCATGAACACGATCGGCCAGGGCAGCGCTAGCTGGCGCAGCGTTTCCTGCACTTGCAAGCCGGTGATATCGGGCAGGTGCATGTCGAGCAACAGGCAGGCGTAAGGGGTTTCCAGCCGGGCTTCGAACAGCGCCTCGGCACTGGCGAACAGATGATGGGGTATGCCCTGGGAGCGCAGCAGCCGGCCGAGCGCCGTGCGTACCGATGGGTCGTCATCAACCACCAGCACTGGCACATCCGCACTTTCGCCGGATGGCTCCAGGGTGTCGGCGCCTGCGCACAACGGCAAAGCCCCCAATGCCCGGTCTGGGGCCGCAAAGCTTATCTCGGCCGCCAACCGGTAGCCACGCCGAGGTACGGTCTGAATCAGCCCACGGTCGCCAAATGCCTTGCGCAGCAACGACACCTGGACCTGCAGGTTGTTGTCCTCGACCACGGTGCCGGCCCACACCTGGCTGAACAATTCTTCCTTGTCGACCACCCGGCCCTTGGCCCTGATCAGTGTGGCCAGCACCTCGAACGCGCGCCCGCCCAGCAGCATGGGCTTACCATCGAGCAACACTTCGCGGCGCTCCAGGGACACCAGGGCATTGCCTATTCGGATCATGGCTTCCTCGCACGGGCACGGGCATTCGCGCAGCCACGAATAGCCTAGGCCAGCGGATGCGGTGGAACAATTATCCCGAGGGATAGGGTGTTCAAGGCACTATACAAGCGCCCGGAAAAGGCCAGGGGACGATAACGGACAACAGCGTGCCCGTTCCTGCCAAGCGGGCTGCAACCCGCATTCCCCTTGGGCTGGCTGCGTATACTCACGTCTCGGGATGTCGCCAGCAGGGGGGTGTTTCATGCGCGATGAACGCCTTGCTCACAGGCCCATCGATTACGACCAGACAGTCGACGAAAGCTGGCTCAACAACTGCGACATCACAGCGTTGGGCCAGGATGGCGAGCTCAGTTGCTTCCGCCTGTGCGACCCCACCAGCGGGCAAGCCTGGCTCGCCATGCGCGCACCGCTCGAAGCGCCCGCCGCCTGTCAGCGCCTGGAGCGCGACTACCGGCTGAAACTGGACCCACAGTGGGCAGTGGTGCCGTGCGCGTTCGTGCGTTCCCCCGAAGGCCCACTGCTGGTGTACCCGGCCGGTCAGTCCATCGCCGACCTGCTCAGCGAAGGCCGGCTGGCGCTGGAGCCGTTCCTGGAGATTGCGCTGAACGCCGCCACTGCCTTGGCCCAGGCCCACCAAAGCAATGTACTGCACGGCGCCCTGCAGCCAGCCCACGTGCATGTGCAGGACAACTAGCAGGTGCGGCTGGGCGGGTTCCGTGCAACACCTGCGCATCCGCTCGGCGAGCAAGGCATGCCGCTCGGCAACTGGACCTACCTGGCGCCCGAGCAAGTCTGCCCGCACGGCAGCAACAACGACCTGCGCAGTGACATCTATGCCCTGGGGGCGATCCTGTACCAACTACTGCTCGGTGAATTGCCACTGACCGGGCGCGATACCCAGCACTGGCGTCAGCTGCATGCGGGGGTACAACCCAAGACCGCCTGCGAAGTCGACAACCGCGTGCCGCAGCCGCTGAGCAGCGTGCTGGCCAAGGCCCTGGCCAAGGAACCGGACGCACGCTACCAGAGCGCACACGCCCTGGCCGTGGACCTGGGCTACTGCCACCGGCAATGGGCTGCCAGCAAACACATGGCGGCCTTTGAACCAGGTTGCGCCGACCCGGTCGCCGCCCATGGCAGCCGCCTTTATGGCCGCGATGCCGAACAGCAGGCCATTGCGCTGCTGCTCAAGGGGTTGCGCCGCGACAGCACGCCGCAAGTGCTGCATATTCAAGGCGCCGCAGGCATGGGCAAGTCGAGCCTGGTGGCCGCTGCACTCAAGGCCAATGCTCAAGGGTACTGGGCGCTCGGCAAGTGCAACAGCGTGTCCCAGGCTGCGCCCTACGCGCCCTGGGTGGAAATCCTCGGCGCCCTGACCACCCAGTTGCTGGCCAAGGACGGCCACGAACTCGACGCCCTGCGCCACGACATCCTGCGCCGCATCCAAGGCCACGGCCGGCTGCTGGGCAAGCTGGCGCCAGACCTGCAGCTAGTGCTCGGCGCGTTGCCGCCACTGCCAGGCAAACTTACCCCCATGGCGCTGCAGAAGGAGCTGCGGGCCGTGGTCGAATTCCTTGCAGTATTCAGCCGCCCCGGCCTGCCACTGGTGCTGTTCATCGACGACATCCAGTGGGTCGATGACGCCTCGCGCCAGCTCTTGGCGCAACTGCTGGCAAACGCGCCCGGCAACCTGCTGCTGATCTTTGCCCAACGCAGCGACACCGGCACTACCCAAGGCCCGGCCAGCGTCCCCCACTCACTGCGCAGCACCACCCTGAACCTGCGCCCGCTGGCCGTTGGCGCGGTGGCCGAGTTGATCGCCGAGCGCTACCACGTGGATGCTGAAGCCGCCTTGGCACTGGCTGCACAGGTACATGAGAAGACCGCAGGCAACCCGTTCTTCATCCACCAGATCCTGCGCGCCATGGTCGAAGACCAGTTGTTCTTCTTCGATACCCAGGCCATGCGTTGGTCGTGGTGCCCACAGGCCGTGGCCCGTCACCGTTACGCCGACAATGTCGCCGAGCTGATGATCCACCGCCTGGCGCGCCTGCCCGCGCCACAGCGCGACGTACTGCGCATCGCCAGCGCCGCAGGCAGCCGCTGCGACAATGGCGTATTGCAGCGGGTACTGGGGCGGGCGCCAGGCACTGCGGTGCAGGCCCTGATTGCCGCGGGCTTCCTGCTGTCAAGCCAGAGCGGCCTGGGCTTCGTGCATGACCGCGTGCAGGAAGCGGCGTATCAACTCACGCCAGGGCACGAGCGCGAAGCGCTGCATGCGCGCATTGCCCTGGCCATGCTCGGGGCTTGGCCAGACCGCCTGCAGGCGCTGCTGTTCGAGATTGCCCATCAGCTGCAACGCGCCAGCCCGTGCGGGTTTGCCGCAAATGACTGCGCAACCTTCCTGCAGCTCACGTACGAGGCGGCACAGCGGGCGCGTGACAGCCGCGCCTATGAGCAGGCCGCTGGCTACCTGCACACGGCACAACAGCTGCTCGAAGCCTGCAGTACGCTGGAAAGCCGCGCCACGCTTGGCTTTGCCATTGCCAGCATGGCAACGGAGTGCGACTTGCAACTGTCGCGCACGGTCGCCGCCCAGGCCCGCCTGGCTGAATGCCGCCAGCGTGCCGGCTCGACGCTGGAGCGGGCCAGGGTGTGCCAGTTGCAGGCACGCCTGGAGACCTTGCAGGGTAACTGCCAGGCTGCCATCGCCAGCGCGCTTGGCGGCCTGCGGATGCTGGGTATCGAACTCGCGCCAGGCCTTGACCCACACCAGGTGCAAGCCAGCCATGCCCGTGTGCAAAGCCTGATCGAGCAGAAAGGCCTTCACTGCCTGGAGTCGCTGCCACGCACCGACTCGCAAGAGGTCGCACTGGCAGTGGGTTTGCTGGCGACCCTGTCGTCATCCTTCCTGGTGCAGGACGACCTGTGTTTCCTGCACCTGGCCAAGCTCACGGAGCTGGCGTTGCTGCATGGCGTGGCGCCAGGGAGCACCTACGGCCTGGCCTGGTACGGGGTGATGTGCGCCGAGCGTTTTGGTGCCTATCACGATGGCCATAGCTGCTGCCTGGCAGCGCTCAAGCTGATCGAGCGCCACGGCCTGGAGGCCGACCTGAGCAGCGCGCTGCTCGCTCTGGACCAGCTCAGTGCCTGGACATCGCCCATGGAGCTGGCCCGCCGCACCGCCCTGGAGGCCGTCGATTCGGCGCACCTGAGCGGCGACCTGGCCATGAGCTGCCATGCCTGCAACCACTTGGTTTCCGATTCGCTGATCATGGGCCGCTACCTGCCGGAAGTGGCCGAGGAAGTCGCCCAGGGCCTGGCCACCGCGCGCCGGCATGGCTACCTGGAGGTGGCGCAGACCCTGCTGGCCCAGCAAGCGTTCGTCGCCGCCCTCAGCGGCACCACCGGCACGACCGCAACCGCCCCCTCGAACTCGCCCATTACACGGTTCTTCGAGTACCTGTTCGCCGGCATGAGCGCCTTCTACCTGGGCAACCATACGCAGGCCATGGCCAACCTGGCGCGGGCCGGCGACTACGCCTGGGCCGCGCCGGCCCACATCAACCTGACCGACTATCACCTGTTCCGTGGCTTGCTCCTGGGCAGCCCGGAGGCCCCCGGCAGCCTTGCCGACAAGCTGCACGCACTACAGGCATTGCGTGAGCGCTTCGCTCACTGGGCAGGCTTCAACCCGGCCACGTTCCGCAACAAATTGCTGCTGATCGAAGGGGTGATCGCCAAGCTGGAGGGCGACGGGCTGGCCGCCATTCGTTGCTTCGACCAGGCGCAGATCGCCGCCACCGCTGCCGGCTTCATCCACGAACAGGCGCTGGCCCATGAGCAACTGGCGGAGGTGTGCATCCCCAGCGGCCTGATTTCCGGTGCCAACCTGCACCTGCGCGTCGCTCGCGATTGTTTCCACATCTGGGGAGCAACCGGCAAGGTGCAGCAACTCGAGACCCTGCATCCGTTCCTGCGCACCCAGCCGATCCAGGAAACCCAGCGTGCCACGCAGCAGGCCAGGCTGGACCTCGAGGCCGGTATCGAAGCGGCGCGAGCGCTGTCCGAGGAGGTGCTGCTGGAAGGCCTGATCGAAACCCTGATGGGCCACCTGACCGAGCACTCCGGCGCCGACCACGGTGCGCTGCTGATCGTCAGCGGTGCCGAATTCCAGATGGCCGCCCTCGCCTACATCGACGATGCCGGCCTGCACGTGAACATGGACAATTGCCAGAAATTCATGACCCAGGCGCCGTTGTCGGTCATCAACACCACCATGCGTACGCGCAAGCCGCTGGTGCTCAGCGATGCCCAAAGCGATTGCCCCGAAGCCTTTCGCCAGGACCTGCAGGCACGTGGCGCCCGCTCGGTACTGTGCCTGCCCCTGGTGATCCAGGGGGTGCTGATCGGCCTGGTGTACCTGGAAAACCGCCTGGTACCCGGCCTGTTCGGCAGCCAGCGCCTGGCCATGCTGGAGATCCTGGCGGCGCAGGCCGCGGTGTCACTGCAAACGGCCAAGTTCTACACACGCCTGGCCGAAGACAACCAGAGCCGGGCGCAGATAGAGGCGGAGCGGCGTCATTCTCGCGCCGAGCTTGCGCGCACTGCCCACCTGCAAGTCATGAACGAACTGTCGGCCTCGATTGCCCACGAGATCAGCCAGCCGTTGCTGGGTATCGCTGCCAATGCCGCCGCCAGCCTGCGCTGGCTGAAGCGTGCAAAGCCCGACCTGGAAGAAGCGATGGCCGGGCTGGAGGACATCCGCAACGACAGCGAGCGTGCTGCCAACATACTGCGGGCGTTGCGCTCGCTGGCCAAGCAGGCACCGCTGCAGCGCCAGGCGGTGAAGCTGGACGCGGTGATCCGCGAGGTGGTGCGCCTGACCTCGACCGATGCCGCCAAGGGCGCAGTGCAGGTGCAAACCCACTTGCACGCGGGGGTCAGCGTAGTGGCCGACCCGGTGCAGTTGCAACAGCTGATGTTCAACCTGATCACCAATGGCCTGGAGGCGCTGGCGGGGTACCGTGCCGATGGCGTGCTGCGCATTGCCTCGGCGGTAGTTGCGGGGCAGGTAGAGATCTGTGTGGACGACAACGGGCCGGGCATTGCGGTTGAAGAACGCGAGCGCGTGTTCGATGCGTTCTACACCACCAAGGGCAGCGGCATGGGCATGGGGCTGGCGATCTGCAATTCGGTGGTGCAGGCCCACGGCGGCCAGTTGCAGGCGCTGGTGTCGGAGCTGGGCGGCTGCCGGATTCGCTTCACCCTGCCGGTCAGTGACCGCTAGCCTGTGCCGGCCTGTTCACGGTGCACCCCGCACCTGCGCATACCACGCTGCAGGAACGGGTGTACCCGCTGCAAGGCCGGTTCAGGGCTGAATCAGCGCGACGTCAGCGCCGCATAGCTGTTCATCAGGTTGCGATAGTTGGGTATGCGCTGCGACAGCAGGTTGCCCAGCCCTTCGATGTCGTTGCGCCAGTCGCGGTGCAGCTCACAGGCCACCGAGAACCAGTTCATCATCTGCGCGCCCGCCTGGGTCATGCGCACCCACGCTGCCTGCTGCACGGTTGGGTTGAAGGTGCCCGAGGCATCGGTGACCACGAACACCTCGAAACCTTCCGCCAGCGCCGACAGGGTCGGGAAGGCCACGCACACGTCGGTGACCACGCCGGCAATGATCAATTGCTTGCGCCCGGTCGCCTTGATCGCCTTGACGAAATCCTCGTTGTCCCAGGCATTGATCTGGCCTGGGCGGGCAATGTAGGGCGCGTCCGGGAACATGGCCTTGAGCTCCGGCACCAGCGGGCCGTTCGGGCCTTGCTCGAAACTGGTGGTGAGGATGGTCGGCAGACCGAAGAACTTGGCCAGGTCACCCAGGGCCAGCACGTTGTTCTTGAACTCGTTGGGGGCGAAGTCCTGCACCAGCGAGATCAGGCCGGTCTGGTGGTCCACCAGCAGTACCACGGCGTCGTCTTTGTTCAGGCGCTTGTAATCGGGTTGGCTCATGGGGGGTGACTCCTCGGTTGGAAAAGCGGCGCGGTACTACCCGCAGGGGGCTATACCAGTGAATAGCTCCGGCTTAAGAATAGGCCTGGGCCTGGCGCCACGCATTCGGCGGCTGGCCGACCAGGCGGCTGAAGGCACGGGTGAAGTGGGCTTGGTCGCAGAACCCGCATTCCAGGCTCACGTGGGTAATGGGCGCCTCGGTGGCAAGCAGGCGCTTGGCCTTTTCCATGCGTGCCAGCAGGCGCCAGGCCTGGGGCGAAAGCCCGGTATTGACCTTGAAAGCTCGGGAGAAATGGCTGCGTGTGAGGTTGCACAAGCCGGCGATCTCGATGATCGACAGCGAGCTGCGCAGCATCAGTTCCTTGGCCAGGCGCAACCGCGCAGGCGTCAGGGCCCCAGGGGGTTGCAGCGGCATTTGAGGCGTCCCGTCGTGCATGGCGACTCTCCTGTTCAGTAGGGAAAGTCTCACCCCCGGCACATGACAAAGTCCTGAGCCAAAGCTGAATTGTTCTTAATTGTGCGGTGCTGGCCCTGGCGGGTTTGCCGCTACCATAAGATGCGTTTCATATTCAGTTACAGGCCGTCAGCCGCACCCAGTATTCAAGGTAGAAAAGCAATGCAGGAAAAAACCGCCCACCGCACCGTAGCCATGGTGCTGTTCAACGATGTGCTGTTGCTGGACGTGACAGGGCCTATGGATGCATTCGCCATCGCCAACCGTTTCCTGCCGGCCGAGCGGCGCTACCAGTTGCTCACCCTGGCCGAGGGGCAGGCGGCGGTGCGTGGCTCGTGCGGGCTGAAGGTGGTGGCCGACCTACGCCTGGAAGACCTGCCTGCCGTGGTGGATCTGCTGCTGGTGCCGGGTGGCCCTGGCGCGTACGACATCGCGCTGCCAGTGCTCGAGCGCTGGCTACCCCAGGCCGTGCGCAGTGCCAAGCGGTTCGGGGCGATTTGTACCGGGGTATTTTTGCTGGGCCGGGCCGGGCTGCTGGACGGCTACCGTTGCACCACCCACTGGAACTACGTGGAGCGCCTGGCGCAGGCGTTTCCCGCGGCCAAGGTAGAAACCGAGCAGATCTATGTCATCGATCGCTGCCTGATCACGTCTGGCGGCATCACGGCGGGCATTGACCTGGCACTGGCAGTTATCGCCGAAGACCACGGCAAGGCACTGGCCCTGGAAGTGGCTAAGGTGCTGCTGGTGGCGCGCCACCGGCAAGGAGGGCAAACGCCGTATGGGCCGCTGCTGGCGGCAGTGCCACGCGACGACTCGCCAGTGGCGAGGGTGCAGGCATACATCGTCGATCATATCGAGCAGGCCTTCACCGTGCAGAAAATGGCCGACCTGGTGGCCATGAGCGGGCGCAACTTTGCCCGCACGTTTCAGCGCGAGGTGGGGATTACGCCACTGCAATACCTGCAAAATGCGCGCATCGACCGCGCCCGCCAGTTGCTCGAATGCGGCGACCTGCCATTGAAGGTGGTGGCGGCGCAGTGCGGGTTTGGCAGTGACCGGCACATGCGCAAGGTGTTCTGCGAACGGATTGGCATGACGCCGGCGCAGTATCGGGCACAGTTTGGTGGGGCCTGAGTCAGTGTGTTTCCTGTACGGGCCGCTTCGCGGGGAAACCCGCGCCCACAGGGCTGCACAGGTTGTCTCATTTTTCAGGACAATCTTTCTCCCCGATGGCGGATTGTCTAACACCACCCCCGGCCCTCAGAATTGTCCGCCAACCCGTTCGAACGCTGCCCCGGCAGCTCATGGAGTACGAGCCCATGCCACATGAAGGCAGCCTTCTACAAACCGCGGTGATCTTTCTGCTCGCCGCTGTCCTTGCCGTGCCCTTGGCCAAGCGCCTGCAACTGGGTGCCGTGCTTGGCTACCTGCTGGCCGGTGTGGTCATTGGCCCGCAGGCATTGGGTTTGATCCGCGATACCGAAAGCGTGGCGCACATTTCCGAGCTGGGCGTAGTGCTGCTGTTGTTCATCATCGGCCTGGAATTGTCCCCCAAACGCCTGTGGCTGATGCGCAAGGCAGTGTTCGGGGTCGGTACCGCCCAAGTGGTGCTGACTGGCGTGCTGATCGGCGCCATTGCCCTGTTCGGTTTCGGTCAGGCGCTACCTGCGGCCATCGTGCTCGGCCTTGGCTTGGCGCTGTCATCCACCGCCCTCGGCCTGCAAAGCCTGGCCGAAAGCAAGCAACTCAATGCCCCGCACGGCCGCCTGGCCTTCGCCATCCTGCTGTTCCAGGACATCGCCGCCATACCGCTGATCGCCCTGGTGCCGCTGCTGGCCGCCGGCGGGCCGGACACCAGCCACGGCGACAGCCTGCAACACGGCTTGCAGATCTTCGCCAGCATCGCCGTGGTGATCGTCGGCGGCCGCTACCTGCTGCGCCCGGTGTTCCGCACGGTGGCCCGCACCGGCCTGCCAGAGGTGTCTACCGCCACTGCGCTGCTGGTGGTGATTGGTACCGCCTGGTTGATGGAGGAAGCCGGCATTTCCATGGCGCTGGGTGCCTTCCTCGCCGGCTTGTTGCTGGCGGACTCGGAGTACCGCCACGAGCTGGAATCTCAGATCGAGCCTTTCAAGGGCCTGCTGCTGGGGTTGTTCTTCATCAGTGTCGGCATGGGTGCCAACCTGCGGCTGCTGCTGGAAATGCCGCTGGTGGTGCTGGGCCTGACCCTGCTGCTGGTGGCAGTGAAGCTGGTGCTGCTGGTTGGCGTTGGCCGCCTGGCCGGTGGCCTGAGCGGCGCCAGCGCGCTACGCCTGGGCATGGTGCTGGCGGCCGGCGGCGAGTTCGCGTTCGTGGTGTTCAAGCTGGGCAAGGACCAGGGCCTGTTCGACACCCAGACCTACGACCTGCTGCTGATGACCATCACCCTGTCGATGGCCATTACCCCGCTGCTGATGATTGCCTGCGCCCGCGCCCTCAAGCGGCCGCAACCTGCGCGTGAAGTGCCTGAGCAATACAAGCAGATACAGACGGATACGCCTCGGGCGGTAATCGTCGGCATGGGGCGTATGGGGCAGATCGTTGCACGCATCCTGCGCGCGCAGAAGATCCCGTTCATTGCCCTGGAAACCTCGGTCGATGCCATCGAGATGACCCGAATGTTCGAGCAGGTGCCGGTGTTCTACGGCGACCCGCTGCGCCCGGAAGTGCTGCATGCCGCCAAGGTGGGTGAAGCGGAGTACTTCATCATCACCATCGATGACCCTGAAGCTGCCATTCACACAGCCGAGCGGGTGAAGCGCCTGTACCCGCACCTGAAAGTGCTGGCCCGTGCGCGCAACCGCCAGCATGTGCACAAGTTGGCGGATGTCGGTGCCGAGCCAATCCGCGAGACGTTCTATTCCAGCCTGGAAATGACCCGCCGCGCGCTGGTGGGGCTGGGTTTGAGCGATGAGCAGGCGGCGGACCGGATTGCACGGTTCACCCAGCATGACGAAGAAGTGCTGGTGGCCCAGGGGCAGGTCCGCGATGACCGGGCCAAGGTGATGCAAACGGCCAAGGAGGCGCGGGTTGAGTTGGAGCGGTTGTTTGATTCGGATGCGGACTGAACAATCAGGCAAATATCAACCGCTCTATCTTAGGATGCTCACGGTGGGCCGCTTGCCAAAGATCGTAGGCCGCCTGTTCGGCAAGGTACTGCCGGGCAGGACCGAGGCCAGCCAATTCAAGTCGATAAGCAAGATCGGCAGATATTGCGGCACGCCCATTGAGCACCGTGGACAATTGCCCCCGTGAGTAGCCCAGGTGACGAGCTAACTCAGAGACGTTCATTCCAATTGCGGGCAACACATCCTCTCGCAATGACTCCCCGGGATGGGGAGGATCAAACATAGGCATGGCTGAGGCCTCCTTAGTGGTAATCGAGATAGTCAACAAGCTCCACATCGGTACCAATGAAGCGAAACACGAGGCGCCAGTTACCCGAAACATTCACCGCCCAAAAGCTTTCCAGCTTTCCATGCAGGGGATGAAGACGATAACCAGGGCGATTCATATCTGAAGCCGTTTTTGCTACGTCAAGGGAAGCAAGCAAACGCCGCAAGCGATTGACATGATCCGCACGCACCCCAGATGTGTCACGTTGCTGATGGAGCAGCCTCAGGCCCTTGTGCCTGAAACTTCTGATCATTGAAAGGTTAGTGTAAGGTCATGCCTTACACCTTTCAAGCTGGCAGTGGAGCGGAACATGGGGTTACTCCTGAAGGATTTCCGAGTTGCCCAGTTTGCTCTCGACGTTCCTCAATGGCGCCGTCATGCCATCCTTTTTCACTGTCAGAAATTGCCCAAAGCGGTGTGGGGCACTCGCCAATCTGGGGGCTCTGAACGCCCTCATCCTGTCTCCTGACGATCACCGGGTCGCTGTCGGTTCAGCGATCGGGTATGGAAACCCGGACGTGATAAAGGGCTGCCGTAATGGCAGTTGTGCGCGTGTAGCCGTTTGGCCAACCGGCTTGCCTGCCCACCGGTTTTCCACCCCGCGTACAACTTCGGCCTTCTGCGGGGAAATGGGTCGTTACAGTTCAGCCCGACACAGCCCAACGCGCCTTCAACCGCTGCGATGCTGGCCACCCACACTCGTTCACCGTAACGCCCTGGTGCATGTCGCCCAGTACCCGCGGGGCGCTTACGGCTGTGGCTACAAAGCCTTGGAACACCTGGGCGAAACCGGCAAGAGCCTGTTCTGGTGCAACCTGAATGCAGTCAGTGAATTGAGATTGCCGGTGCCGGCCTCTTCGCGGGCATGCCCGCTCCCACAGGTTCTGCACTGGGTTTGAAGCTTGCGCGACACCTGTGGGAGCGGGCGAGCCCGCGAAAGGGCCGGTACCTGCGGGCGCTCACGGCTGTGGCTACAAAGCCCTGGAACACCTGGGCGAAACCGGCAAGAGCCTGTTCTGGGGCAACCTGGATGCAGTTGAAATGGCAGGAGGGTTGGTTGAAAGCATTGCTGGAGGGTATCGAGTCGCAGCCCGCAAGTTGAAGGGCATCACAGCCGCCATGAGCAGGCCGAGGTGCCTGGCCTGCTCAGCCTCAATATAGGAAACACCCTACACGGCGCGTCACCCCGCGTCTGATTGTTCGCCGCAACCCTTCTCTCTAGGCTCACTTCGCCGTCACCGCGTCAGCGGCACCTATCGCAGCCAGGTATCTCATTGAGCCCCAACCACCCAACCGCGAAAGTCGCCGAGAGCAAGCGCCAGAAGAATTGGGTTGACGAAAAGCTGCCCGACCTCAAAACGCTTGCGCGCGAACTACGCGCCCAGGCTATCGAATTACTAGCAGCTGCCGAGTCACATGACGCCGCAGTCGAACTTGCTGCGCAACACTTGGGCTTAGGGACAAAAGATGCCAGCCGGGTAGTCATCAGGAGCCCGATGGGTGACATCCTGATTCAGCGTAGCTGCATCCATCACATCGTCGAGAAGCGACAGGATGCCCGGGAGCGCTATGTCAAAGTCGCCCTCGATACCCTGATCGGACCATTTGAGGTGTGGCAGGTGGCATACACCAATGGCACCAACAGGCTGGCTTTTATAGGCGTCTACGAGACCAAGCGGCAGATGCTTGTGATTGTGACACTCGACAAAGGCAAAATGCTGTGGAATTTCATGCAGTGCGATGCAAAATCTCTGAACAAGCATCGCCACGGGAAGCTGCTCTATAAGCGGTATACATTGCTACCGAGCAAAGAAAAGGGCCACTGTCACCAGTGGCCCTGTAAGCATGCTTGATATTCATATACACACCCTCAAGCCGGGGTGTGGAGGTCTCACCCGACGCTGATGATTCAGCCATCGACGGGGTTCCTACGCCAGCTGTTGCCGCTGAATGGCAGCTGGTTTCGCGCTCAACTGAAACGCTATCAACACTCTTGTATCAAGTCAACGATCGCTCTTAGTGGAACTCAACCATCAGGTTACTTGGTGTTACTTCCCTGCAGTCAACGCGTTATAGCTGGTCATCAGGTTCCGATAATCCGGAATGTGGTTGGAGCACAGCGCCGCCAGCCCTTCCACATCATTGCGCCAGTCACGGTGCAGCTCACAGGCCACGCCAAACCAGGTCATCATCTGCGCACCGGCCTGGCTCATGCGGTCATGCGCCGCATCGCGGGTCATTTCGTTGAAGGTGCCGGAAGCATCAGTCACCACGAACACGTCAAATGCCTCTTCCAGCGCCGACAGCGCCGGGAACGCCACGCACACCTCGGTCACCACACCCGCAATGATCAGCTGCTTCTTGCCAGTCGCCTTCACCGCCTTGACGAAGTCTTCGTTGTCCCAGGCGTTGATCTGGCCGGGGCGAGCGATGTACGGCGCGTCCGGGAACAGCTCCTTCAGCTCCGGTACCAGCGGGCCGTTGGGGCCTTGCTCGAAGCTGGTGGTGAGGATGGTCGGCAGGTTGAAGAACTTCGCCAGGTCGGCCAGCGCCAGCACGTTGTTCTTGAACTTGTCCGGCTCGATGTCACGCACCAGCGACAGCAGGCCAGCCTGGTGGTCTACCAGCAGTACAGCGGCGTCGTCTTTGTTCAGGCGGTTGTAGGTGAATTTGCTCATGGTCTGTGCTCCAAAGGTTTATGAATTTTTCAGCTGTTCGGGGTGTTTCGCGTTGATGGACACAGATTAAAATCATCACCTTTGCGGCGGTAGTCAGCAGAATCTGGCTTTAGCGTTCCGTTTCGTGAACGATGGCTGTGTAGGGGCTGCCGGCAAGCCAAAACCCGGAGACCGATCATTGGAAGACCTCAACTCCCTCTACTACTTCACCCAAGTAGTCGAGCACGGTGGTTTCGCCCCGGCAGGCCGGGCGCTGGACATGCCCAAGTCGAAGCTCAGCCGGCGCATCGCCGACCTGGAGGAGCGCCTGGGCGTGCGCCTGCTGCACCGCACCAGCCGCCATTGCTCGCTCACCGAGATCGGCCAGGCCTACTACAACCGCTGCCTGGCCATGCGCGTGGAGGCCGAGGGTGCGGCGGAGATCATCGAGCGCAACCGCAGCGAACCGCGCGGGCTGGTGCGCATCAGTTGCCCGACCACCCTGCTCAATTCCTGGGTCGGGCCGATGCTGACCCGCTACATGCTCAAGTACCCGCAGGTGGAGCTGTTCATCGAAAGTACCAACCGCCGCGTCGACCTGCTGCACGAGGGCTTCGACATCGCTTTGCGGGTGCGCTTTCCACCGTTGGAAAACACCGACATGGTGATGAAGGTGCTAAGCAACAGCACCCAGTGCCTGGTCGGCCAACCTCAGTACCTGGAGCAGTTGCCCCAAGGTTTCGACCCGCAGTTGCTCAGCACGCTGCCCAGCCTGCACTGGGGTAGCGCCCAGCGCGAGTACCAGTGGGAGCTGTTTCGGGGTGAAGACAGCAGCCGCAGCATCGTCATCCCGCACAAACCACGCATGGTCACCGACGACCTGTTTGCCTTGCGCCATTTCGTGGTGGCCGGGGTCGGCATTGCGCACTTGCCAAGGGTGGCCGTGCGCGAGGACCTGGCGGCGGGGCGGCTGGTGGAGCTGATTCCGGACTGGCACCCGCGCTGTGGCATCGTGCATGCCATATTCCCGTCGCGGCGTGGGTTGCTGCCTTCGGTACGGGCGTTGATTGATCACTTGGCCGAAGAGTTTGCGGTCAGCGACATGGCTTGAGTCCTGAGCTGGCTTCTTCGCGGGCATGCCCGCTCCCACAGGTACCGCACAGGGCCCAGCACACCCTTACAAGACCCCTGGCCTATCCTTCACCCACACTCCCGGATCATCCGCCGGAGCCCCCCATGATCCGCGCCACCCACGGACCAGGCCGCGCCCTGCTCGCCACCCTCGCCCTGTGCCCGGCACTCAGCCAGGCCGCTGAACCCGGCTGGTCGCTGCTCAGCCGCAATTACTTCCTGCACAGCGACTTTCGCTCACCTTCCGGCAGTGGCCAGAACTACCGCCAGGAATGGGCCCAGGGCTTCATCGGCGAGGTCCGCTCGGGCTTCACCGAAGGCACGCTTGGCGTCGGTATCGACGCCCATGGCTTTCTCGGTTTCAAGCTCGACGGCGGTCGCGGCCACGCCGGCACCGGCCTGCTGCCACGCGACAGCGATGGCCGCGCCGAGTCCGACTACTCCAGCGCCGGCGCCGCGCTCAAGCTGCGCCTGGGCAACACCCAGCTGCGCTACGGGGAAATGATGGTTGAAACCCCGGTGTTCGACACCGGCGACAAACGCCTGCACCCCGAATACGCCACCGGCTGGTTGGTCGAGAACAATGACCTACCCGACTGGCGCCTGCAGGCCGGGCGCTTCACCGCCTTCAACAACCAGGACAACAGCTCGACCCACGACGACTTCAGCGGCTACGGCGCCACCACCCACAACCGCGCCATCAGCCTGGCAGGCGCCAGCTTCGCGCCCTCTGGCCCGTTCGGCGGCGCGTTATATGCCGGGCAGTTGCAAGACACCTGGCGCCAGGCCTACCTCAACCTGAACCTGACCGAAGGCAACTGGCGCCTGGACGGCAACCTTTACCACACCCGTGACACCGGTAGCGCCAGCGCCGGTGCGATCGACACGCTCGCCTACAGCCTGCTGACCAAGTACCGTTTCGGTGCCCAGGCGCTGAGCCTGGCCTATCAGAAGGTCGAGGGCGACACTCCGTTCGACTTCGTCGGTGGCGACTCCATCTACCTGGCCAATTCGATCAAGTACACCGACTTCAACGGCCCTGGCGAGCGCTCGTGGCAACTGCGCTACGACCTCGACTTCGCCACCCTGGGCGTGCCCGGCCTGAGCCTGATGGGCCGTTACGTCAGTGGCCGCAACATCAATGGCAGCCATGCCCCGGCAAATGGGGCTTATGTGAACCAGTACGGCAACGGCGGCAAGCACTGGGAGCGCGACATAGACCTGAAATACGTGGTGCAGTCCGGTGCCGCCAAGGACCTGAGCCTGTCGTTCTCCCACGTCAGCCACCGTGCCAATCAGGCCCAGGGCGGCGATGACATCGACCGCCTCTACCTGATCATCGAATACCCGCTCAAAGGTAGCTTCTAAAGTCGGGCTTTCAGCGCGACCCTTCGCGGGCACGCCCGCTCCCACAGGGGATCGCGCATTTCTTGAGTTCAGCGCCTAACGTGTGGGAGCGGGCGTGCCCGCGAAGGGCTGCAAAGCAGCCCCTTCTTTTCGACACATCAGCTTAGAAAGCAAAGCACGAACAGCCCAGCGCCCCCCAGAACCCCTGGAAGTCATTGACCGGCACACTCGATTTGCGCGCCTTGTCATGGCTGTGCGCATGCACCCCGCACGGCCCCGAACACTGGTGCACGGCTGCCGCCAGCGACGGCGTACCCACGCGCCAGTGCCCCGGCACCTTGGCTACTGGAGACCACTCCGGCAGCACCGGCACCTGCGGTGGGCCGAGGCGGTCGAATTCGCCGGCACCGTACACAACCTTGCCATCGACAATGGTCAGCACCGACTCGATGCCCTTGATCGCCTCTTCCTCGACGCTGAAGAAGTCCAGCGACAAGGCCGCCAGGTCGGCCAGCTGGCCTACCTTGATCTGGCCTTTCTTGCCCTGCTCGCTGGAGAACCAGGCACTCCCCTGGGTGAACAGCTGCAGCGCGGTCTCGCGGTCCAGGCCTTCCTTGTACAGCTCCATGCCGCCAACGGTCTTGCCGCTGACCAGCCAGTACAGCGAGGTCCAGGGGTTGTAGCTGGACACGCGGGTAGCGTCGGTGCCCGCGCCGACCGGCACGCCCATCTCCAACATGCGTTTGATCGGCGGGGTCTGCTCGGCAGCCTTGGCGCCATAGCGGTCGACGAAATACTCGCCCTGGAAGGCCATGCGGTCCTGGATGGCGATGCCGCCGCCCAACGCACGCACGCGCTCGATGTTCTGCGGAGTGATGGTTTCGGCGTGGTCGAAGAACCACGGCAGGCCATTGAACGGGATATCGCGGTTGACCTTCTCGAACACGTCGAGCATGCGCGTGATCGATTCGTTGTAGGTGGCATGCAGGCGGAACGGCCAGCGCTGCTCGACCAGGTGGCGCACCACCGGCTCCAGCTCTTCTTCCATGGTCTGCGGCAGGTCCGGGCGCGGCTCGAGGAAGTCCTCGAAGTCGGCGGCGGAGAACACCAGCATTTCACCAGCGCCGTTGTGGCGCAGGAAGTCGGTACCGCTGTGCAGCTTGACGCTGGATGTCCACTTCCTGAAGTCGTCCAGTTCTTCCTTGGGCTTCTGGGTGAACAGGTTGTAGGCAATGCGCACTGTCAGCTGGTTGTTGTCGGCCAGCTCCTGGATCACCGAGTAGTCGTCGGGGAAGTTCTGGTAGCCGCCGCCAGCGTCGATGGCACTGGTCAGGCCCAGGCGGTTCAGCTCACGCATGAACTGGCGGGTCGAGTTGACCTGATACTCCAGCGGCAGCTTCGGCCCTTTGGCCAGGGTGGCGTAGAGGATCATCGCGTTCGGGCGGGCAATCAGCATGCCCGTCGGGTTGCCGAACTTGTCTCGCTGGATTTCGCCACCCGGCGGGTTCGGGGTGCTCTTGTCGTAGCCGACAGCCTTGAGTGCGGCACGGTTGAGCAAGGCGCGGTCGTAGAGGTGCAACAGGAACACCGGCGTATCGGGTGCAGCCTGGTTGATTTCTTCCAGGGTCGGCATGCGTTTTTCAGCGAACTGGAACTCGTTCCAGCCACCCACCACACGCACCCACTGCGGGGTAGGCGTGCGCGCAGCCTGGTCCTTGAGCATGCGCAGGGCATCGGCCACCGACGGCACGCCTTCCCAGCGCAGCTCCAGGTTGTAGTTCAGGCCGCCGCGGATCAGGTGCAGGTGCGAGTCGTTCAGGCCGGGGATGACCGTACGCTGCTTGAGGTCGACGATTTGCGTGCTGGCGCCCTTGTGGGCCATGGCCTCGGCGTCGTTGCCCACGGCGATGAAACGGCCGTCCTTGATGGCGACGGCGGTGGCAGTGGGCTTTTCGCGGTCAACGGTGTGCAGCTTGCCGTTGAACAGAATCAGGTCGGCGGTCATGGAACCTCCTTGGGTGGATGCGTGAGCGGAACCGGCGGCGCCGGTGAAGGGCAATGCAGACCAGAGCGCGCCGGCAGCACCCAGTACGGTGCTGCTGGCGAGGAACTGGCGACGAGTCTTGTCGTGGCGGTCCTGGGGCATGGTGTTCTCCGTCTCTGGGCGCGGCGGCGGCAGGCGCGCCTGCAGAGCATGCCGCCCGATACAAGGGCAAGGCTTGGATGGATGTGCGGTGGGGCTGTTGAAGGTTAGCCCTGATCAAGTTTTGTGTTGCCTGGGCTTGCCAGCGATTGGGGCCGCAAAGCGGCCCCGGCTTGTTCAGCGACTCAAGAACGCCAGCAGGTCCTCATTCAGCTGCTGCGCATGAGTCACGGCAAACCCATGCGGCGCGCCGGCGTACACCTTCAGCTCAGCCCCACGAATCTGCGCCGCCGCCTGCTTGCCGGTAGTCTCGAACGGCACGATCTGGTCGTCATCGCCATGAATCACCAACGTCGGTACATCGACCTTGGCCATGTCCGACCGGAAGTCGGTTTCGGAGAACGCCGTCACACAATCCAGGGTGGCCTTGAGCGACGCCATCAGCGCTATGTTCAAGGTCTGCGTCTGCACGCCCTGGGATACCTGCTGCCCATGGTTGATGCCATAGAACGGTGCGGCGAAGTCGGCGATGAACTGCGCCCGGTCGGCACGCAGGCCAGCCACGATACCTTCGAACACCGACAGGTCGACACCCTCGGGGTTGTCGTCACGCTTGCCGAACACCGGCGTAACGGCGCCCAGCAGCACCAGCCCGGCGACCCGCTCGGTGCCGTAGCGACCGATGTAGCGGCTTACGTCACCGCCGCCCATGGAGAAGCCCACCAGGGTCACCTCACGCAGGTCGAGGTGTTCGATCAGCTGGGCGATGTCATCAGCGAAGGTGTCGTAGTCGTAGCCGTTCCATGGCTGGCTCGAGCGCCCGAAACCGCGGCGGTCGAAGGCAATGGCGCGGTAACCGCGGCTGGCCAGGAACTCCATCTGCGTGTCCCACATGTCGGCATTCAGCGGCCAGCCGTGGCTGAACAGCACGGGCTTGCCGGTGCCCCAGTCCTTGAAGTAGATCGAAGTACCATCGCGGGTAACGAACGTGCTCATAGCGGTATCTCCTGGATTATCGAGGTCAGGGGCTGACTCAGCCGCGCAGCCAGTTGGCGCAGCGACGGGTCACCCAAGGCATGATGTAGAACACCACGGGCAGAATGACGAACAGGTTGACGATCAGGTTGCCGGTGATCGCGCCCCCCAGTTGCGGGTAGCGGGCAAACAGCGGCGCCAGCAGTTGCGGCACGACCATGGTCATCGGGCAGATCACCAGGTAGGTTAGCAGCGCCTGCTTCCAGCGCGGCGGTTGCGCGGCCGAGGTACCCGGCGTGCTATCGAGCACTTGGTGCTGCAGGCATACGGTCACCACTTCGCGGTTGTCTTGGAGTGCGGTGTTCATCGGCGTTCCTTGGGTGAGCTTGCCCACAGCCACTGTGCAACGGCCAACGGGCGCTGGATTGGATAAGTGTGCTGCCCTGCGCGGGCACCGGCTGAGGGTGCCCGCGGCTGCGGCTTACTTGTTGGCGTTGAAGGCGTTGTAGCTGGTCATGAGGTTGCGGTAGTCCGGGATATGGTTGGAGCACAGCGCGGCCAGGCCTTCAATGTCGTTGCGCCAGTCGCGGTGCAGCTCGCAGGCAACCCCGAACCAGGTCATCAACTGGGCGCCAGCGCGGCTCATGCGGTCATGGGCGGCGTCGCGGGTCATGGCGTTGAAGGTGCCGGAGGCATCGGTAACCACGAACACGTCGAACTCTTCTTCCAGGGCGGCCAGCGCCGGGAAGGCTACGCACACTTCGGTGACCACGCCGGCGATGATCAGCTGCTTCTTGCCGGTGGCTTTCACCGCCTTCACGAAGTCTTCGTTATCCCAGGCGTTGATCTGGCCTGGGCGGGCGATGTACGGCGCGTCCGGGAACAGGGCTTTCAGCTCCGGGACCAGCGGGCCGTTGGGGCCTTGTTCGAAGCTGGTGGTGAGGATGGTCGGCAGGTTGAAGAACTTGGCCAGGTCAGCCAGGGCCAGTACGTTGTTCTTGAAGGCATCCGGCTCGATGTCGCGCACCAGCGACAGCAGGCCAGCCTGGTGGTCGACCAGCAGTACGGCGGCATCGTCTTTGTTCAGGCGGTTGTATTTGAAGTGGGTCATGGTCGTTGCTCCATAGGGTTTGAAGTTCAGCAAGTTGGGTGTTTCGCGTTGATGGGAGAAGATTAAAACCGTCACCTTTGGAGCGGTAGATAGCGGTTTTTGGCTTTAGCGTTCTGTTTCGGGAACGATAGATTGGCGCTGGATTTGCTGGCCTCTTCGCGGGCTTGCCCGCTCCCACAGGGACCGCATCTCGCTCAGGGCGGGTTTACCCGCATGCAGGCGCCCATTGCCTGCCCGGCCAACCTGCTCTATTACTACCCACAGCCCTCCCCTCACTCCCGAGACCACCATGCTGGCGTTCATCCAGTCGTCCCCGTTGCTGCTCGGTACTGCCCTGATCCTGATCGACCTCGTAATCTGGCAGTTGATCCCCCTCCAGCACCGGGCCTGGCGCATCGGTATGCGGCTGGTGCTTTTCCTGTTGTTCAGCGCGGTGCTGGTGGCCGCCGGCATGAGCCCGCTGCAGCCACCGCCCTGGCCGGACGATGTGCCGCGCAACCTGATGGCCACGGTATTGGCCATCGGCTGGTGGCTGTTTGGCGCGCGCACGGTCACCGTGGTGTTCGGCCTGTTGCTGGTAGCGCGGGGTAGCCACGGCGGGCGCTTGCTGCAGGACGTGCTGGGGGCGCTGATCTTCCTTGCCGCGGTAGTCGCGGCCGCAGGCTATGTGCTGCAGCTGCCAGTCAAGGGCCTGCTGGCCACCTCGGGCGTGATGGCCATCGTCATAGGCCTGGCGTTGCAGAGCACGCTGGCTGACGTGTTCAGCGGCATCGTGCTGAACACCACGCGGCCCTACCAGATTGGCGATTCGATCGCGATCGACGGCACCGAAGGCAAGGTGCTGGATATCGACTGGCGGGCCACGCGCCTGCTCACGGGCACAGGTAGCCTGGCGGTGATCCCCAATTCGGTGGCGGCCAAGGCGCGCCTGCTCAACCACAGCAGGCCGGCGGATGTGCATGGTGTGTCGATCAACGTGGTAGTGCCGGCCAAAGTGCGGCCCAGGCGGGTGTTCGACGCACTGGAAAAAGCCCTGCAGGGCACCAGCGCGATCCTTGCTTCACCTGCGCCCAAGGTGTCGGTCAAGGCCTCGACACTGGAGTCGGTGGAGTACGAGGCCAGCGGGTTCATTGCCGACATGGGCGGCAAGACTGCGGCACGCAACCAGTTGTTCGACCTGGCGCACCGCCACCTGGAGGCGAGCGGGGTGATGTGGAACGTCGACCTGGCCATGCCGCCACGCAGCCGCCAGCGCGAAGTGCTGGACGAGGTGCGGGTGTTCCGTTCGCTAAGCGCTGAAGAGCGTGACGCACTGAGCCAGCGCATGACGGCGGTGGAGTACCTGGCGGATCAGGTGATCCTGGAGGTAGGCGCGCATTCCGAGCATTTGCTGGTGATTGGCAGCGGCGTGGTGTCGGCCTCTGTGCGCGATGGCGACAAGCTGCTGGAGGCCGGGCGCATGGGGCCGGGCGAGGTGCTGGGGGTCGAGGGGATCATCGACGAAGACGAGTCACTGGCCGAGTTTCGTACACTGACCAGCTGCGTGCTGTACCGCATCGACAAAGAGCAGGTGAAAAGTTGCCTGGCGCAACGTGGCGATGTGCAGACGGCGCTGAGCAAGTTGCAGCGGTTCCGGCGCCAGAGCCGGGAGTCGTTGTTGCTGCAGAAGCCGGCCCTGATCAAGAAGGGCGGCTTCCTCAGCTGGTTGCACAAGTAAGCCTGTACTGGCCCTATCGCCGGCAAGCCAGCTCCCACATTGACCGCACAGGCCTCAGGGCTTATGCAGTACCTGTGGGAGACTCTATGGTTCCTGGCAAGGGTAGCCGGAGCATCTTCAGCGCCTGTGAGATCGAGCGCCGCCCGCGCGGCGCAATCGCGAGCTGCGCTCGCTCCAACGGGCGCTGCCATACCTTGTGGCAAACACCTGTCAGCCCTAAGGCGATCCCTGTGGGAGCTGGCTTGCCGGCGATAGGGCCAGTGCTTACAACACAACCCGCAGGCATTGCCCCGCGTGGTACAGCGAGAACCCGGACTCATAGAACGCGGTGCGCAGCGATGGCGCGCTCACGCCACTCATTGGCGAGAACGGAATCGGCAGGCTGCCGGCCTCACCCTTGAGCAGGAACTCGGCAAACGCCCGGCCAATCACGGTGCCGGTGGTATTCCCACGCCCGTTATAGCCGGTCACCGCCACCAGCCCCGGCGCCGGCTCGAACAGGCGCATCAGGTGGTCGGGGGTGAAGTCGATGCAACCGGTCCAGTGCATTTCCCACTCGACCTTGCCCAGGCCCGGGTAGTAATGGCTCTGAATGCGGTCGGCCCAGCTGCGCACGAACCAGGCGGGCTTGTTGTCGACCCGGCCCAGGCTGCCGAGCAACAGGCGGCCCTGGTCGTCACGGCGGATACTGCTGAGCACGGTGCGGGTGTCCCATGAGCCCTGGCCGTGCGGCAGTACCTTGTCGGCCTCAGCGCCTTGCAGCGGCTTGGAGGCGACCTGGTAGTAATAACCGCGGAAGAACTGCTTCTGCAGGTTGCTCCAGTCGCCTTCGGTGTAGGCGCCGGTGGAAATCACCACCTTGTCGGCCCGTACCGAGCCACGGGCCGTCTTGACCCGCCAGGCGTCGCCCTCGCGCGCCAGGCCTTCGACAGCCGACTGCTGGAACAGCTGGCCACCCAGGCGCACCACGGCCGCAGCCAGGCCCTGGGTGTAGCCCATGGGGTTGATGGTGCCAGCGCGGCGGTCGAGCAACGCGGCGGAAATCTTGTCGGTGCCACAGTATTCCTGGCACTGCGCGCCGGTCAGCAGCTCCACGTCGGCACCGCGACGGCGCCACTGCCCGTGGCGGGCTTCGAGGTCGGCAATGCCGGTGGCGTTGTGCGCCATGTGCAGCGTGCCTTTATGCTGGGCCTGGCAGTCGATGCCCAGGCGCTCGATCATTGCGAACACTTCAGCCGGGGCTTCACCCAGCACCTGGTTCAGGCGGCTGCCCTGCTTCTGGCCAAGGGTCGCCTCGACGTCGTCGGGGCGGATCCAGGTACCGGCATTGACCAACCCGACGTTGCGCCCGGAGCCCCCGTGGCCGACCTTCCAGGCCTCCAGCAGGATCACCGACTTGCCCTGCTCGAGCAGGTGAATGGCCGCCGACAGGCCGGTAATGCCGCCACCGATCACGCACACATCGGCCTTGTGCTCACCAGCCAGGGCCTGGGCGGCCACGCTCGGTGTGCTGACGAATTCCCACAAGCATTGTTGACGCAGTTCGGACATGGCCGGCTCCAGCAATTTGTTCTTGTTGGGGCTGCCTTGCAGCCCATTCGGGGGAAACCCGCTCCTACAGGGGCTGCACAGGTTCGAAAAGCTGTGCAGTGCCGGTAGGAGCGGGTTCACCCGCGAACCGGGGGCAAAGCCCCCGGCCATGCAGCATCAACCGATCAGTCGAACACGATACCCTGTGCCAGCGGCAGCTCGCGCGAGTAGTTCACAGTGTTGGTCTGGCGGCGCATGTAGCCCTTCCAGGCATCCGAACCGGATTCCCGGCCACCACCGGTCTCTTTCTCGCCACCGAACGCACCGCCGATCTCGGCACCGCTGGTGCCGATGTTGACGTTGGCAATGCCGCAATCACTACCCGCAGCGCTCTGGAAACGTTCGGCCTCACGCAGGTCGGTGGTGAAGATGCACGACGACAGGCCTTGTGGCACTTCGTTGTTCAGGCGCAGGGCCTCTTCAAAGTCGTCGTAGGCCAGTACGTAGAGGATCGGGGCGAAGGTTTCGTGGCGGACCACGTCACTTTGCGCCGGCATTTCAGCGATGGCTGGCGACACGTAGTAGGCATTCGGGTACTGCTCGGCCAGCTGACGCTCACCACCGAATACCTGGCCGCCTTCGTCGCGGGCCTTGGCCAGGGCGCCCTGCATGGCGTCGAACGACAGCTTGTCGATCAACGGGCCAACCAGGTTGTCCTTGCGCGGGTCGCCAATGCGGACTTTGCCGTAGGCAGCTTTGACCCGGGCAACCACTTCGTCCTTGATCGAACGGTGCACGATCAGGCGGCGCAGGGTAGTGCAGCGCTGGCCGGCGGTACCGACCGCCGAGAACAGGATGCCGCGCACGGCCAGGTCGAGGTCGGCGCTGGGGGCCAGGATCATGGCGTTGTTGCCGCCCAGTTCGAGGATGCTGCGGCCGAAGCGTGCAGCCACACGTGGGCCGACTTCGCGCCCCATGCGGGTGCTGCCGGTGGCGCTGACCAGCGGCACACGCGGGTCGTCGACCAGGGCTTCACCGGCTTCACGGCCACCGATGACCAGCTGCGCCAGGCCCGCCGGGGCGTCACCAAAGGCTTTCAGGGCTTTCTCGAACAGCGCCTGGCACGCCAGGGCGGTCAGCGGGGTTTTCTCGGACGGCTTCCATACCACCGAGTTACCAGCCACCAGAGCCAGTGCAGTGTTCCAGGCCCACACTGCGACCGGGAAGTTGAAGGCGCTGATCACGCCGACCACCCCCAGCGGGTGCCAGGTTTCACGCATGTGGTGCCCTGGGCGCTCGGAAGCGATGGTCAGGCCGTACAGCTGGCGCGACAGCCCCACGGCGAAGTCGCAGATGTCGATCATTTCCTGAACTTCACCCAGGCCTTCCTGGGTGATCTTGCCGGCTTCGATCGAGACCAACTCGCCGAGGTCGGCCTTGTGCGCACGCAGCACTTCGCCAAACAGACGCACCAGCTCGCCGCGGCGTGGTGCCGGTACGCTGCGCCAGGCTTCGAAGGCGCTCTGGGCCTGGTCGATGCAGGCGGTGGTCTCGGCCTTGCCGAGCAGTTTCACCGAGGCGATCTGGCTGCCGTCGATCGGCGTGTGAACAGGGTAATCGCCCTGGGTGTAAGCCTCGGCGGCAACGCCAAGGCGCTCGAGCAATCCAGCAACCATTTGTGCTTCTCCTACATCGGGTGATGGGGTGGAAAAATGATGTGGATCAGTATTAATCCGATCACATAGGTACAACAAACGACCTTTATTCCGCATATCATTCCACCAGGTAATGATCCGTATCGCAGAGACCGCTATGTCCAAACGCCTGGTGCCCTCCATGACCGCCCTGCAGTGCTTTGAAGCTGCAGCCCGCCATTTGAGTTTTACCCGTGCCGCTGAAGAGCTGCACCTGACCCAGAGCGCGGTCAGCAAGCAGGTGGCGCAGCTGGAGGACATGCTGCGCCATCACCTGTTCCTGCGCATTCGCCGGCGCCTGCAACTGACCCCGGCCGGCAGCCTGTACCTGGCCGAGGTCAACAAGATTCTTACCCAGGTGGATATGTCCAGCCGCTACGTGCTCACCTATGGCGAGCAGACCGAGATATTGAAGGTCGCCACTCAACCGAGTTTTGGCGTGCGCTGGCTGATCCCGCACCTCAAGGGCTTTGGCAAACGGCACAGCAATATCCACCTGGATATCCGCAACGAGATGGAGCCGTTCGCCCTGCTGCAGGGTTCGGCGGACGTGGTGTTCTTCTATGGTCAGGGCACCTGGCCGGGTGCCACCTGCGTGGCGCTGTTCGGCGAAGAAGTGGTGCCGGTGTGTGCGCCGGAGCTGCTGGCCGGGCGTGAGTTGGCGGGCGCCGAACAGCTGGCCGAGCTGGTGCTGTTGCAGAGTACCTCGCGCCCCGAGGCCTGGCACGAGTGGTTCCTCGAGCAGGACCTGCAAAGCGTCAACGCCTACCACGGGCCGCGCTTCGATACCTTCTATATGGCATTGAGCGCCGCGCAGACAGGCTGCGGGGTAGCACTGGTGCCGCGCTACCTGGCAGCCAAGGAGCTGGCCGACGGCAGCCTGGTGGTGCCATGGGATCACGCCATGCGCAGTGCCGGGGCGCATTACCTGGCGTATGCCGAGCATGCGGCGGAGGTGCCCAAGGTACGGGCGTTGGTGGAGTGGATTAGCGAGCAGTTGCAGGCTTGAGGTTGCCGGGCCTACCTCGACCTGAGCGGCCTTGTGTCGCGATGGGCTGCAAAGCAGCCCCAATGGCCCTTGAGGTCGATCAAAAAAGGAATGACACACTCACTTTTTTTCGCTTGTGAGCAAGGTGCATTCCCAGCTTTCATGTAAGCGTCCAAACCTAACCAGGAAGCTAGCGATGCCCGCCCACGATTTCGTCAGCCCCGACAGCATTCGCGCGCAGTTTTCTGCCGCCATGTCGCTCATGTACAAACAGGAAGTGCCGCTGTACGGCACGCTGCTGGACCTGGTGAGCGAAATCAACCAGCAGGTCATGGCCCAGCAGCCCGACGTTGCCGAGGCCCTGCGCTGGACCGGCGAAATCGAGCGCCTGGACCACGAGCGGCATGGCGCCATCCGGGTTGGCACCGCCGCAGAACTGGCCACCATCGCCCGCCTGTTCGCGGTGATGGGCATGCAGCCGGTTGGGTACTACGACCTTAGCTCTGCCGGTGTGCCGGTGCACTCCACCGCCTTCCGCGCGGTACACGAGCAGTCCCTGCACATCAGCCCGTTCCGGGTGTTCACCTCGCTGCTGCGCCTGGAACTGATCGACAACCCGCAACTGCGCGAACTGGCCCAGAGCATCCTGGCCAAGCGCCAGATCTTCACCCCGCGCGCCCTCGAACTGATCGCCCAGTGCGAGCGCGACGGCGGCTTGAATGCCACCGATGCCGCCGCATTCGTGCAGGAGGCCCTGCACACCTTCCGCTGGCACCAGGACGCCACCGTCACCGCCGAGCAATATCAGCAGTTGCACGATCAGCACCGCCTGATTGCCGACGTGGTGGCCTTCAAGGGCCCGCACATCAACCACCTGACCCCGCGTACGCTGGACATCGATGCCATTCAGGTCGGCATGCCGGCCAAGGGCATTCCGCCCAAGGCCGTGGTGGAAGGCCCGCCCACCCGCCGCCACCCGATCCTGCTGCGCCAGACCAGCTTCAAGGCCCTGCAGGAAAAGGTCGCCTTCAGCGACCAGCAGGGCAGCGAAGGCAGCCACACCGCGCGCTTTGGCGAAATCGAGCAACGCGGTGCGGCCCTGACACCCAAGGGCCGCCAGCTGTACGACAAACTGCTCGATGCCACCCGTGCTGCCTTGGGCGGTGCGCCGGCCGAGGCCAACGCCGAACGTTACATGACACTGCTGAAGGACAGCTTTGCCGAATTCCCGGACGACCTCGCGCAGATGCGTGAACAGGGCCTGGCGTATTTCCGTTACTTCGCCACCGAAAAAGGCCTGGCCGCACGTGACCAGCAAGGCCGCCCCACCACCCTTGAGGGCTTGATCGAGGCCGGCCATGTGCACTTCGAAGCGCTGGTCTACGAGGACTTTCTGCCGGTAAGCGCGGCGGGCATCTTCCAGTCCAACCTGGGTGACGATGCGCAGGCCGAGTACGGCAGCAATGCCAACCGCGATGCCTTTGAAGCGGCATTGGGGCTGCAGGTGCAGGATGAGCTGGCGCTGTATGCGCAAAGCGAGCGGCGGTCGCTGCAGGCTTGTGCGCAGGCGTTGAACCTAGGTTCGATGTAAGCCGGTAGATCGCCGGGCGCGCGCCCGCTCCCACAGGCCCAAGGCTTGCGCTGTACCTGTGGGAGCGGGCGTGCCCGCGAATGGGCCGCAAAGCGGCCCCCTGCGATATCAGCGGAAACGATCAACTTCCTGCCGCAGCTGCGCCGCCAGCCCTTCCAGCTCCCGCGCGGTAAAGGCCAGCTCATTGGCCACCTCGCGCTGCTCGCCGTTGGCCTGGGCAATGCTCTGCAAATTGCGGCTGAGCACCGTCGCCGTGCTGCTCTGCTCCTGAGTCGCCGTACTGATCACAGTGAACTGCTCACCCGCCGCACGGCTCTGCTCGTCGATACGCGCCAGCGCTTGCGCCACCTTGTCATTGCGCTGCAGACCTTCCTGCATCAGCTGGTTACCCTGCTCCAGCGTCGTGATGGCGTGCCCGGTCTGCTGCTGGATGCTGGTGATCATCCCGGATATTTCATCCGTGGCCTGGCGGGTTCGTGCGGCCAGGCTGCGCACCTCGTCCGCCACCACCGCAAAGCCGCGGCCCTGCTCACCGGCGCGGGCAGCCTCGATGGCCGCATTCAACGCCAGCAGGTTGGTCTGTTCGGCGATGGCAGTGATCACGCTGATGATGCCGCCGATTTCCTGCGAGCGTGCCCCCAGGCTGTCCATCACCGTGGCCGTACCGCCGAGGGCATCGGCGATCTGCTTCAGCGAACGCGATGCTTCATCCATGGCGCTGCGGCCGATGCGGGTCTGCTGGGCATTGTCACGCGCCATGCGCTCGGTGCCCGCCATGTTGTCGGCGATGTTCATCGAGGTGGCGCTGAACTCCTCCACCGCACCGGCCATGCTGGTGATTTCACCGGACTGCTGCTCCATGCCCTCGCAGGCCCCGGCCGACAGGCCAGACAACGATTTGGCGCGCGAGCTGACTTGCTCGGACGCACTGCGAATATGCTCGACCATGCCTGACAAGGCCTCGCCCATCTTGTTGAAGCTGCTGGCCAGTTGGCCGATTTCGTCGTGGCTGGTCACGCTCAGCCGCGCGCTCAGGTCACCTGCGCCCAGCGCTTCGGCCTGGCGCACCAGCGCGTCCAGCGGCCGCAGCTTACGCCGCAACAGCCACAGGGTAGCCGCCACCGCCAGGACCATCGCCAGCAGGCTGCCGATGGCCAGGCGCAGGCCTACACTCCAGGTCACCTCACGGATTTCCGCCATCGGCATGCTCGCCACCACCGTCCACGGGCCTTCGGCAAATGCGGCCGTTGCGCTGTACAGCGGTTGCTCGGCATTGGCTGGTGGCACCAGCCACTGGCCGTTCTCGTCCTGCAGGGCCAGCGAACCGGTCTGGCCAATGCGGAAACGCTTGAGGTTGGCAAACTGGGTGTTCTGCGCATCGGTGTAGTCGAAGCCAACGAACAATACGGCAATTACCCGGCCGTTGCTGTCACTTACCGGCACATAGCGGGTCATGTAGTTACGCTCGAACAACACGGCGCGGCCAACGTACATTTGCCCGGCCAGCAACTTGCGGTAGGCCGGGTGCTGACGGTCGAGCTGAGTGCCGATGGCGCGGCTGCCGTCCTGCTTCTTCAGGTTGGTGCTGATGCGCACGAAGTCTTCGCCACTGCGCACGAACAGCGTGGCGATGCCAGCGGTCATCTGCTGGAATTCGTCAACCTGCTGAAGATCGTTGTTCAGCAAATGATCACCCAGGTACAGCGCCGGTGTTGCCTGCCCGGCGACCTGCACCGTTTCACCGGCATGCAGCGACAGGCCCGAGGCGAAGCGGCGCTCGAACAACCCGCTGAGGCGCTGGGTATTGTCCTTGAGCGAACTGTGGAAGGTTTCGAGCTGGTCGGCCAGCAGGCGCGCTTCACTGCCCAGGTGCGCCTGGCGTGTGGCGAGGTTGGCATCGTCCAGCGAACGCAGGGCAAACAGGGTACTGCCGGAAATCACCAGCGCCAGCACGATGGCGAGGGCGACACCGAGCTGCGAGGCTATGCGGGCACGGGGTTGAGACATGTGAAGCTCCTGGCAAGAGGCCGGGATCGTCCTGATCACGCTGACCGCCCGCTTTCTATCGACGGGAAGTGCGCCCTCTTCCGGGACGCTGTGCCAGTGAATCGGCGTCGCGGGCGAATACTTGAGTGTCGGGCCGGGATATTCGCAAACGTTTTCTACAGCCTGTTGCGGCCCTGTCGTCGGCAAGCCGGGCCCCACACGTGCAGCACAGGTCTTGAGCGCATCGCTACCGGTGTGGGAGATTCTATGGTTCCTGGCAAGGGTAGCCGGAGCATCTTCAGCGCCTGTGAGATCGAGCGCCGCCCGCGCGGCGCAATCGCGAGCTGCGCTCGCTCCTACGTTTGTTTCGGGCCAGTAACG
>NZ_QJRK01000027.1:0-17854 GCF_003205245.1 Pseudomonas sp. MB-090624
TTTCTCGGTCACTTGCTTGACCGCTTCGATCTTGAATTCTTCGGGGTAACGCTGACGACTCATGGCACCTCCTATTTGGGCCTCATTATGAGGCTTGGAGGTGTCTACGAAACCAGGGGCGATTCATACTGAGCATCTACGATGCCCAGAGCATATGGCATCGCTCGAATCAGTTTTTCACGGTGAGTCCAGGTGTCAGCCTTGAAGAAAAGGGTATTGGGGTTGGCAACGATATGCTGTGGCAGAAAATTGAAGGCAGCCAAGTCCCTGAACGATGTACGAGCATCGAGTGGGCTGGGTTTCTCTGCGTCTGAGTGAGGTAGGTCACTCACCCGAGTCAGGTTGTTGAACTTGTCTTTGAAAATTGCCCTGGTGGTCTTGGTGGGCACGATTTCTGGGAGTACCCCGGTAAACGGCTCAAAGTAGTAGTCGTTGGATGGGGTACCATCTTTTGGCCCCTTCCGAGCGATCAGCCAGGTTTCACCTCGTAAGGTAACCTTGAGGCCGAACCACATGACCTTGTTCCGGATGACGCCAATCGGGATCTGACACTTTGTCGACCCCAAAGTGTAATCGATAACGTGCAGGATCGACGATTTACCGGTGCGGCTGAGGCCGTGAATGATGTTGATCTTTGACTTTTCAAATGAGATCTCTTGGATCTCGTTATTCTGCTTTCTGGGCCAAAGAACTACTGAGTCAATGTGAAATTTCATTGGAAATACCGAAGAAAAGCTTAATAAGGGTCGGGGTGTCGACCCCTGCGTACCAATTGGCCAAGCGGTTGACAGTCGACACCATCTCCTTAGGGAGGGATGACTTTGTGCCTTTTGGCCAGCGTTTGCTGAGGTTGCCGAAGACTGGGAGATCATTTTCACGCTGGGTGACGGCCAGCAGTTTCGTGGATACGGCGAGGTTCAATCCCTGAACAGTCACTGCTGCTCGAGATGCCACCCGCTGCTCTAGGTCAACCTTCAACTCAGGCGCCTCGCGTAGAACGGCGTCCAGCTTGGATCTGGCATTACGGCTACATAGCGATTCTCGCGATGCCTCGTCCCAAACAAATGGGAGAACGAGCTTCAGTTTCAAGAGGTCGAGAGGATGCTCTGAAGCCTCCAGCTCGTATTGCTGAACGAAGAGCACCAGTAAAAAGCATGAGAGAGAGCTGTTGTGGACGATGTATCTGTCCAAATAGGGCCGGTTCAAGGTTTCTTGCCTTCCGTTGGGTGCCAGTGAACTGGGTGATTGGTACCGTCGTCGTTGACCTGATGGTGGTAGGTGCCTAGATACAGGTAGCGATGGTTCGATTTGAGCCGGCCTAGCTCGATTGTGAATTTCTCCGGAGAGATGGTCGCCAGATAAATCTTTTTGTAATCAGCCTTGGAAAAGTCCTCGAGTGGGATCTCCGCATCGTTCGAATAGACCTCCCGGAGGTTGTCCCAGCGGTCACGCAGCATTTCTTCAAGATCGTCAAAGTGCTGAGGGAGAATCTTCCCTTTGAGCAGCAGCCTGGAGCGTTCTGCGTACCCGCCCCAATAGTGACCCAGCTCTTTTTCGATGGATCGCTCCATGATCCCCAGCTCTTTGAGCTGAGCAATAAAGGGCAATTGAAGCTCGCGGTTGAGCTCAATCAGCTCCCTATAGCCAGTATCCTCCAGCTTTCTCGCCGTCCAGGGTTCGCTGAGGAATTTGTCAAAGAGAATCTGCTTGCGGTTGAAATAAGGCTGTGCTGTCGTCCAGAACGGTTCTTTACGCCGCCACGACTCAAGTGCCGCGTTGAACAGGTGGCCTGAAAGGCTATCCAGAATGATCTTTTTATGATCATCCAGCCCGTCTGGGAACTGGAGGGCTGTGTACATCGCCTCAGTGATAGAGTCTGACCCTAGCCTGTGAATCAACTCGAAACGAGTGATGACGTAAGCTAGCGATTTGTCATCAAAAGCCGTCACTTTGCCTGCGATCTCCGCGACAGCGCCGGTCATAGTCAGGGCTTGGGCACGAAGGTGAGAGATTGCTTCGGCCACACTTGCAGTGCTCGAGGCGGCTGAAAGTCTATGAGCTAGGCTGCCTTCGCTAACTGAACCATTAGTAACGAGCATGAAAAGGAGCTCTTGATGGCTCCATTGCGATTGCTCAAGCTTGTCCAGCCAGTTCTTGAGGGTGTTCCACAAGTTCCGGCTGCTGTCCTGCAGCGGATTCTTGGCTGCGAGGGTTAGCTTGTCCTGCTCCTGAATGGAAATTGTTCCTGTCGCAGTAGGGATGATCTCTTCAACATCATCAGCTGTTTCGATTCCGAACAGAGCGTCCCGATGGCTGCTATGAAAAATTCTGTAAAGCGCACGCTCGAACTGATAGCCGAATCCGGCAATGCTTGCGCTGGCTTCTGTGTTGTCCATGGTTCCTTCTCTTGGAAAATCGCACTTGGCGTCCTGTAGCGCGGTGGCGATGCCTTAACCAGCGCCAGCGAAGGAATCTACAATTATTAGTGGCATTGAGCCACCTCTCAGGCTGGATTGAGATGCCTGGGACTGGATATTTAACGTAATAGATAGGTTTACTGTATCTATATACAGCCCCGGGCGATTGCCAATTGTGACTACTACGTTCCAGTTCACCGAGTTCATTTTCTTCGTCACTAGGCAGGGGCTGCAGGCGTAGGAGGAGGTAATACGATGTTTAGTTTGCATTGCAACGCCATGGAGTATGCAGTGGTCAAATGCGTGGCAAGCGAGCCCCCCATCTCAGCGTGTTGCGACAGCACCGTCTGGTGGTCGGCATCTGTTAGGGTGTTGTTGAAGATGAGCCAGGAGTGCAGATGCGGCGTGGTCTGAGTGATTGAATTCGCAAGGCTTTCGGACAGAGCTCGCGCCTTGAGGTCGTCAGTTATGAAGGCTTGGCGGATTCTGCCGGCGAAGGCGATTGATGACAGTTCGCCCTTCCCCAGCCTTCGGCGACTTTCGAGATCAGCAATGGCCTGAAGGTCGTCAATGCTGCAGGAGTGAGAGGCGAACTTGCCTTTTGTTTGCTCACGTTTAAGACGCTCCCTGAGCTCAAGATCAGCATCCGTTGGAGATGTCCGTGGCTTGACCAAGCATTCGTACAATACAAAGCCTGTGATGCAGAACTCGCACCTGGCCTCCTGAGCTCCAGCATACAGCCTACGTGATGACAAAATATTCCAAACCGAGCAGGTGTCGGCGACGTTGATCTTGTGGAACCGGGATGGATCAATGGCCATGAATTTTCCTTCCATACAGGGACGCAAGTGCGTTCAACTCTCCATAGCTGCAGAGGAGTGCTTCAGCCAAGCGGCCAAGGCTGATGACGCCCTGACTATGTGCATCTAGGCAGAGCGTCACGTAGTGATGGGACAGCCCTCGCTCGAGCAAGGCTGCCTTTCTCTCTCGTTGTTTCTGCGTCAGGCTTTCCGGCAATTCAGGATCTATTTTTGCTTCCCTCGGAACGCGGTAGCCGCGAATGCGTCGACTGGTCTCTTTGTCGGTTCGCTTAGCCGCTATCAAGGCAATCCCGAGGGCGTCACAGCTGACTCGGAACTTATTGGCCCAAGATTGGGCATCATCCTGAGTCCAAGCGCTGGGGTCAGGAAGCTTGCTGATCGTTTCGGGTGGCATCAGATAGCAGGAGGCAAATCTATTGGCGCGCACCTCCCTGATATCCCTGTCTCCAGGGATGGTCACACTGGGGCCATCGGCGCTATCAAAAATGCAGTGAGCCATCTCGTGAGCCGCACTGAAACGCTGTCGGTACACATCCTCGTTGTAGTTGACCAAAACGCACTTACCTGCGATTGGATGCATCACGAATACGCCAGAAATTTTGGAGTTTTCCAGCCTACGACGAAACACATGCACACCAACTGAGCGGAACTCTGTGTAGATATCTCGGGGCACCTCCCGATCTGAGTGCCCCATGAACTGCCGAAATGCCTTAGCGGCCTCTTCAGCATGTCCCACGTAATAGTTTCCCCGTGGACTGAAAGCGAATGGACGAGGGCTTGCTCGAAGCTCTTGGGTAAGAAACTCTTCGGTCTCACAGAGATACAAGAATTCTTGAATTGCCGCACGATCTTCTTTAGAGAACTCATTCCCGTGGGCCCTGTAAAGCGTCTCCGTTTGCTCGAATGGGGCGAGCTCCTCGTTCGAGATGAAGAATTTGAAATCGCAGCGGTAGTAATCGGCGAGAATGAGTACCTCATCGCCAGTAGGCTCCTGCGCTCCCCTCTCGATTCTTTTGAGACGTTCGACGTCGATGGCCACGGCCTTGGCGACCTCGTCCACAGAACGTTGGAGCTGATTCCGGTACCGCTGAAATTTTTCGCCTAATGCTTGAAGATTCATGCGCTGGGTCACGTCCTGGTGGCAGTGCTCGAAGTGATCATAGCCCGAGTAACCGGTAAGCGAGACGGCAGTGGGGAGGTGTAATCAGATTCGCGGCATGAGAGCAGTAACATCGATCACAGGCATTCCAGCAGCATGCGCAGCCTGAATACCTTGAGGGCTGTCCTCAAACACCAGGCACTCCGACCGAACCATGAGCCTGTTTTTCCTTGAGGAGCTCAACATTGACATTGATCACGAGATGTTCACGAAGGATGGAACCTCCAAGGTAAGCGGCCTGCAAGCGTTACATGCCGTTACGCCTAGCGGCTAAAAAAATCAGAATTTGCCCCTTTCTTGTAGGGCATTTCCCAAAGATACTGCCGGCCATTGTGGTGTTAGGAGTTGGCCACTAGTCTCAGCCGGTCGTTGCCATTCAACGACCGGCTTTGACAGGCCGACTCAAATTGCAATCCATAGCTTTGCCTTCAATGGTGGCTGTGCGTGGGGCGCCTTCGGGTGCGCCGGGTTTCTCAATTTGACCGGTCTGTCAACCCGTGCACAGCTGCCACCCTTTGTTTGACAGCGAATGGCGGTAGTCCCAACCACAAATTGAGGGTTACACCATGCTGAAAATAGTCCCCGATCCACCTTACAATCGTCACTCCCTTGAAGACACACTGCTGATGGCAGCGGACTACGCACTGTGCGCAGAAGCCGTTGCTCAGCAAGCCGTTTTGATGCAACCGAGATCACCCGTCTCGGTGTTGATGATGGCCTCGATGCACGAGCTGGAGACCCTCCGCAAGTTGCTCGAATCGGCGCTGGCTCAAGTCCAAAAGCCAGCGGACTCTCAGCCGTTGCATTAACCGCATCATGACTCGCCTGGGGGCCCCTGAAGGTGCCCGGCTTGCCGGCGATTGGGCCAGCCCAGGCAATAAAGATTTCGGGGAGATAATGAGCAGTGTCTACAGAAGAAACCAAATTCACCGTCGGCAAAACCACCTTCTATCAAGGTGAAAACCAGACCCATCCACTGTTCCGCATCGAGGCCGGCATCCCTTGCCAGAGCGCCCGCGAACAAGCTTCGGAGTTGATGGGCTACGCACGTGACATGACCCTGGACGGATTGATGGAAGACAAACCTCAGCTAATCTGGGCTTCGCACTACCTCTGTGCCTTGGCCAAGGCGCTGATGGATGACGCTGAATTGGGCATGATGAAAACCCCTTAAACACCATCATCCCGCCGCTCTTTTGCAGAGCGGGCTTGGCTCGTAAGGGGCTGCAAGGCAGCCCCCGCAATCTCAAGCCTCGCTCATCGCTTCCAGCCGACGCGGCGCGGGCTCTTGCATCACACGCCCGCTCAACCCCACGCGCATGTCATTGCCACTCGGCTGCTGGTACAGGCTCAAGCCGAATTCCGGCAACACCGCCAGCAGGTAATCGAAGATATCCCCCTGGATGCGCTCGTAGTCCGCCCACACCGTGGTGGTGGTAAAGCAGTAGATTTCCAGCGGCACGCCCTCGGCGGTGGTCTGCATCTGCCGCACCATACAGGTCATGTTCGGGTGCACATTGGGGTGGTTTTTCAGGTAGGCCAGGGCAAACGCGCGGAAGGTGCCGATATTGGTCAGCTTGCGCCGGTTGGCCGACAGTTCGGCCACAGGGCCCAGCGCTTCGTTCCAGCTTTGCAGCTCCTGGCGTTTGCCGGCCAGGTAGTCGCCCAGCAGGCTGACCTGGGACAGGCGCTGTTCCTCCTCGCGGGTGAGGAAGCGCACACCTGCGGCGTCGATGAACAGGCTGCGCTTGATCCGCCGGCCGCCGGATTGCTGCATGCCGCGGTAGTTGCGGAACGACTCGCTCATCAGGCGCCAGGTGGGCACGGAGACAATGGTCTTGTCGAAGTTCTGCACCTTCACCGTATGCAGGGTAATGTCCACCACGTCGCCATCGGCGCCAACCTGGGGCATTTCGATCCAGTCACCGACATGCAGCATGTCGTTGCTGGTCAACTGCACGCTGGCGACGAACGACAGCAGGGTGTCCTTGTAGACCAACAGCAGCACCGCCGACATGGCGCCCAGGCCCGACAGCAGCAGCAGGGGCGAGCGGTCGATCAGGGTGGCGACGATGACGATCGAGGCGAAGATCCACAGCATCATCTTGGCCAGTTGCACATAACCCTTGATCGAGCGGGTGCGGGCGTGTTCGGTGCGCGCATAGATGTCGAGCAGGGCATCCAGCAGGCACGACAGCGCCATGGTCATGAACAGCAGGGTGAACGCCAGGGCGACGTTGCCCAGGAAGTGCTGGGCGGTATCGGACAGCTCCGGTACCAGTTTCAGGCCAAACTGCACCACCAGTGACGGGGTGGTCTGCGCCAGGCGGTGGAAGACCTTGTTGTGACGCAGGTCGTCCAGCCACTTGAGTGCCGGCTGGCGTGCCAGCAGGCGCGCGCCGTGCAGCATCAGGAAGCGTGCCAGGCGGCCGATGACCAGGGAGATGAGCAGTAGCACCGCCAGGCCGATGGCCGCGTGCAGCATGGGGTGTTGGTCGAGGGTGCCCCACAGGTCGAGGGAGTCACGCCAGATTTGTTGGATATCCATGGGCTTGCATACAGTCTTGTTGCGAAACGAGGTGCCATTAGAGCGCGGATGGCGACAAAGTTGCCAAAAGAAATTCGGCTAAGGCGGCAGAAAACGTTACCCTATGCAACTGAATTTCCCGCACTTGCCTGAGGTTACCTCCGTGTTCTCCCAATTCGCCCTGCATGAACGCCTGCTTAAAGCCGTGGCCGAGCTTAAATTTGTCGAGCCAACCCCGGTGCAGGCCGCGGCCATCCCCTTGGCCCTGCAAGGGCGTGACCTGCGCGTGACCGCGCAGACCGGCAGCGGCAAGACGGCAGCTTTCGTGCTGCCGCTGCTCAACCGCCTGGTCGACCTGAAAGGCGGGCGCGTCGAAATCCGTTCGCTGATCCTGCTGCCTACCCGCGAACTGGCTCAGCAGACCCTGAAGCAGGTGCAGCTGTTCTCGCAGTTCACTTACATCAAGGCGGGCCTGGTCACCGGCGGTGAAGACTTCAAGGAACAGGCCGCCATGCTGCGCAAGGTGCCGGACGTGCTGATCGGCACCCCGGGCCGTTTGCTCGAGCAACTCAACGCCGGCAACCTCGACCTGTCCCACGTGCAGGTGCTGATCCTCGACGAAGCCGACCGCATGCTCGACATGGGCTTCGCCGAAGACATGGAGCGCCTGTGCAAGGAGTGCGAGAACCGTGAGCAGACCCTGCTGTTCTCGGCCACCACCGGCGGTGCGGCCCTGCGCGACATCATCGGCAAGGTGCTGAAAGACCCGGAGCACCTGATGCTCAACAGTGTCTCGCAGTTGGCCGAAGGCACTCGCCAGCAGATCATCATGGCCGACCACGATCAGCACAAAGAGCAGATCGTGCAGTGGCTGCTGGCCAACGAAACCTTCGACAAGGCAATCATCTTCACCAATACCCGCGCCTTGGCCGACCGTATCTACGGCCACCTGGTGGCCAAGGATGTGAAGGCCTTCGTACTGCACGGCGAGAAGGACCAGAAGGACCGCAAGCTGGCCATCGAGCGTTTCAAGCAGGGCAGCTCCAAGGTGCTGGTGGCCACCGACGTGGCGGCCCGTGGCCTGGACATCGACGGTCTCGATCTGGTGATCAACTTCGACATGCCGCGCAGCGGCGACGAGTACGTGCACCGCGTGGGCCGTACCGGGCGTGCCGGTGGTGAAGGGTTGGCAATCTCGCTGATCACCCACAATGACTGGAACCTGATGTCCAGCATCGAGCGCTACCTCAAGCAGCAGTTCGAGCGCCGCGTCATCAAGGAAGTGAAGGGCACCTACAACGGGCCGAAGAAGGTCAAGGCCTCGGGCAAGGCGGCCGGGAGCAAGAAGAAAAAAATCGAGAAAAAAACCGGCGACAAGAAGGCGGCCGCCAAGCGCAAGCCTACCGCCAAGCCGAAGGCCAACGCGCCACTGGCCAGCGCCGATGGCCTGGCGCCGCTGAAGAAGCGTAAGCCTGCTGCCGAATAAATAGCGCTCAATGGCCCAATGCCGGCAAGCCCCACAGGGATTGCATCAGGGCTGACAGGTGTTTGTCAGAAGATATGCAGCGCCTGTGAGATCGAGCGCCGCCCGCGCGGCGCATCGCGAGCTGCGCTCGCTCCTACGTTTGTTTCGGGCCAATTATGCCTGTGGGATTTGCGCGCGAACCCTTTGGCGCATGCCTCAATGTCGCGCCGTATGAACCAGGCGGCCGCGCGCATCTGGCACAGGGGTTACTGGCCCGAAACAAACGTAGGAGCGAGCGCAGCTCGCGATGCGCCGCGCGGGCGGCGCTCGTTCTCACAGGCACTGAAGATGCAGCGGCTGCCCTTGCCAGCGATAGGGCCATTGGAAACACCCCATCACTCAGCCTTCTGCTCCGCTACCTTCAACTCCTTGATCCGCTGGTCAATCAGCTGACACTTGTCGGGCAAGTCTTGGCTCGCCGTCCTCAGGTCCATCCCCTGCAGCTCTTCATTGATTTCCTTCGCCTTTTGCGGGTTCTGCTCGGTCAGTTGGGTGACCAGCCCGGCCAGCTCTTCACGTTTCTGCGTCGCTTCTTCCGGTGTGCAGGCCCAGGCGGGGCTGGCGCACAGCAAAACGGTGGCGCAGCCCATAATGGATAGCAGCTGTTTCATCCTTCCTCCCTCCAGCAATGGTCATGCACGGTGGAAGCTTGTGGGTGCTGGGAAGTTCAGTGCTCACGATCAGTGGGTCTTTCATGATGGAAGCCTTCTGTTTCTGAAATGCCGCCACCAACGGTGCTGCGCCTCTTCTGACAAATGTATTGAGGTCGGGTACTACCCAGATCACTGGAGAGGCAGTGGGTCAGCCTGCGATGTGAGGACGCGCTGTCATGTGTATACCCAATGCTTTCATCACGGTCAGGAACGATTTGAGGGTTGGGTTGCCATGCTCGCTGAACGACCGGTAAAGCTGTTCACGAGATAGCCCTGTGTCTTTTGCCAGCTCGCTCATGCCTTTGGCACGCGCTACTACGCCGACAGCTTTGGCGACATAGCTGGCATCCCCGGTTTCCAGGGCGTCAGTCATGAACACGGCGATTGCTTCAGGAGTGGTGAGGTATTCGGCGGGATCGAATTCAGAGAAGGTTTGTGTCATTTTGCATCCTCCACGAACGCAGAATATGTTGGGCTGCTTTGATGTCCCGTCGTTGGCTGCTTTTATCGCCGCCGCACAAAAGAATGACGAACGTACTGCCCGCCTGGTGGAAATATACGCGGTAGCCGGGCCCATAGTGGACCCTGAGTTCACTGACGCCGTGGCCAACCGGTGATACACGCCAGGCAGGCCCTCCATCAATCGGTTGATCCGAGCAATGATTCGCGTTCTGGCGCTAACATCCCGGAGCCCGCTCACCCAATGTCTGAAACTGCTGGATTCGATTTTTTTCATCGAATTAATGTAGTTTATAAACTACAGACGACTCGCCAGCAAATGGTTTCTGCGTATTGCGCAATGGCTCGCTTCGCACCTGCCATTTGCATCCACTCTCATTTTTCTCGGAACACCCCGTCTCAGCCCCGAGTCCCAACCTGTGTAACCCTTTCGTCCACAGCAGGAGCCCGTAGCCATGAGCACCACCTACGACTGGGACCTGATCGAACGCTTGCTGCACGAGGTGCAGAACGGCGCCGGTCACAGCTTCACTCCACGCCCCTACGCCGAGCAGCACGCTGCCGCGCTGGCCGCCAAAGGAGAGCCGGTGGGTGACCTGGATCGCTTGAAAACTCGTGCCTGTGAATATGAAAAGCTGTTGATCGAGCGTGGCTTTATCGAAAGCCGGCCTGAGGAAGACGGCGGCAACGGCGAGAACTTCGTGCTGACCGAGCGCGGCTCGCGGCTGATGAGCCTGATCGACAGCAGCATCCCTGGCTTCGAGCACCCGCGCCAGGTGTTGGACGAGCAGGTAGATGCGCTGGACGAGACCACCTTCGAACAGGTGTCGGCAAAAGCGCAAATCGCTTGAGGTCGTTTTGAGGCTGGCATGGGTGGCCATGAAAACCCGATAATCGGTAGCTTCTGAACGCTGCCGAGTTGCTGCCCATGCCTACGTTCACCTCAGAGGCCCGCCCATGAATGCGGTCCGCAAGCACCCTGATGCCTTTGCCTTCCAGGTCATGCTGGGCCTGTGCCTGATCTGGGGCTGCCAGCAGGTGCTGATCAAGACCGCCGCCGTGGACATCGCCCCGGTGATGCAGGCGGCATTGCGTAACGGTATCGCCGCAGTGTTGGTCGGCCTGATGCTGTGTTGGCGTGGCACCTGGGAGCAGGTCGGTAGTACCTGGCGCCCTGGGTTGGTCGCGGGTGCTTTGTTCGGTGTCGAGTTCCTGTTCATTGCCGAGGGCCTGAAGCTGACCTCGGCGGCGCACATGTCGGTGTTTCTTTATACGGCGCCAGTCTTCACCGCGTTGGGGTTGCACCTGCGCCTGGCCAGTGAACGCCTGCGCCTGTTGCAATGGCTTGGCATCCTGCTGGCCTTCGGCGGCATTGCCACGGCCTTTGCCGGAGGCATGTCGTTCGAGCACATGGATAGCCGCACCTTGCTGGGCGATGCGTTTGGCGTGATCGCCGGGCTGGCCTGGGGCGCCACCACGGTGGTGGTGCGCTGCTCACGCCTGTCGGAAGCGCCGGCGACCCTGACCTTGTTCTATCAACTGGCGGTGGGGTTTGCCGGATTGTTGCTGATTGCCCTGCTCAGCGGGCAGATCGGCGAGGTGTCGCTCACGCCTTTGGCCATGGGTAGCGTGCTGTTCCAGGGGGTTGTAGTGTCGTTCGTCAGCTACCTGACCTGGTTCTGGCTACTGCGCAAATACCTGGCATCGAACCTGGCGGTGTTTTCCTTCATCACCCCTCTGTTCGGCGTAACCTTTGGGGTCTTGCTGCTGGACGAGCCGCTGACCGCGCATTTTGTGGGCGGTGCGGTGATGGTGTTGCTGGGGGTGATTCTGGTAAGTGCCGAACCTTGGGTTAAGCAGCAACTGCGCAAGTGGGTGGGGTAGTGGAACGCTTGCAACAAAGCGAAACGATTAACCAGTCGTCGGAATGCGCCGCTATGGCTTGATCCGCGTCAGAATGGCCCCTATCTGTAAGAGCAGAGGCATGCGTAATACAGGACATCGGGCTATGATCTGTATGAAACATTGCAGGATTGATTCGCCGTGAGGCTGACCCGTCAAGGGGGCATTATGAATAAACCACTGTCCAACTGGCTCCACGACCTGGCGGTCGCCTTGGGGCTGATTCCACCACCCTTGCAGCCGGTGCCGATCCCGACTGATGAAGAGCAGCGCAAGCGCCAACCGCGTCGTCGCTGATACAAGCAAAGGCCGCAGCACCTGGGTGGGGGCTGCGGCCTTTTTGTGTCTGGGCACTTGGCTTGCCTGCTCTGGGCCCATCGCTGGCCCTGGAGGCTCGCCAGCGATAGGGCCAGTACAGGCCGAAGGTCAGGCCAGCTTGACCGCTGCCACGGGTTTACGCGACAGCAGGCTCACCACCACAAAGCTCACCAGGCCAATCGCGAGGCTGTAGTAGATCGGCGTATTCGCCTCCAGCCCGTCCTTGAACATGAACAACAGGGCAGTCGCAAAGCCTAGCGACATGCTGGCGATGGCGCCGGCGGTGGTGGCGCGTTTCCAGAAAATGGCGCCAATCAGTGGAATCAGCATGCCGCCCACCAGCAGGTTGTAAGCCAGGGTCAGGGCGCTGATCACGTCGTTCACCATCAACGCGATACCCAGTACCACCAAACCGGTCAGCAAAGTGAACAGGCGGCTGATACCCAGGCTGGACTGCTTGCCGCCACGCAGCTTGGGCAGCAGGTCTTCGGTGATGGTGGTCGAGGCCGCCAGCAGGCCTGCGCTGGCGGTCGACATCATGGCCGCCAGCGCCGCTGCCATCAGCAGGCCGCGGATGCCATCAGGCAGCGTGGTCTTGATCATTTCGGCGAAGGCATTGTTCGGGTTGGCCAGGTCGGGCATCAATACATGAGCGGCCATGCCGATCACGGCACAGGCCAGGCCATACAGCACGCAATACACCCCGGCGGTGGTGCCGGCACGCTGGCAGACCTTTTCGTCACGGGCGGTGAACACCCGCTGCCAGATATCCTGGCCAATCAGGATGCCGAAGAAGTAGATCAGGAAGTAGGTGATGATGGTATCCCAGCCGATGGTGGTCAGCTGGAAGCTGGCCGCCGGCAACTTGGCCACCAGGGTGTCCCAGCCGCCGGCCTTGTACAGGCACACCGGCAACAGGATGAACATCAGGCCCACGGTCTTGATCACGAACTGCACGATATCGGTCAGGGTCAGCGACCACATGCCGCCAATGGTCGAGTACACCACCACCACACCCCCGCCCAGCAGCAGCGAGGCCCAGAACGGCAGGTCCAGCAGCACTTGCAGCACGGTGGCCATGGCCAGGGTGGACGTCACGCCGATCATCAGCGCGTACGCCAGCATGATCACCGCGCTGGCCTGGCGCGCGGTCGGGTTGTAGCGCTGTTCCAGCACCTGGGTCACGGTGAAGATGCGCAGGCGTAGCAGCGGCTTGGCCAGAAACAAGTTGATGGCGATGATGCCCAGGCCCAGCGCGGCGCACAGCCAGAAGCCGGAAATGCCGTGAACGTAGCCCAGGCGCACGGTACCCACGGTGGAGGCGCCACCCAGCACGGTGGTGGCCATGGTGCCCATGTACAACATCGGGCCCAGGTTGCGCCCGGCGACCAGGTAGTCTTCATGGGTTTTCGCGCGTCGCATGCCATACCAGCCAAGCCCGAGCATGCCTGCGGTGTAAAGCATTACAACTATGATGTCCAAGGCCATTGGGGGTCTCCCGATTATCTTTATTATGGCGAGATCGGCCACGCGGGCGTTCGCACGGCGCCCGGTGGTCTTCTGGTGTTGGCGGGCCTCGGTGGCCCGACCACATTAGCGGCGGACTACACCCGGCAGTACGCAGAGCATTTCGAACAGCAGGTTGGCGCCGAGCAACGAGGTATTGCCGGTGGTGTCATAAGGCGGGGAGACTTCGACAAGGTCACAACCGATCAGGTCCAGGCCATGGCAGCCGCGAATGATCTCCATTGCCTGGATGGTGGTCAAGCCGCCGATTTCCGGGGTGCCGGTACCAGGTGCCCAGGCCGGATCGATGCCGTCGATGTCGAACGACAGGTAAACCGGGCCGCCGCCGACTTTTTCCCGCACTTCGGCCATCAAGGGCTCCAGCGACTTGTGCCAGCACTCTTCGGCCTGAACCACGCGGAAGCCCTGGCGGCGGCTCCAGTTGAAGTCGTCGGCGGTATAACCCTGGGCGCGCAGGCCGATCTGCACCACGCGCTCGCAGTCGAGCAGGCCTTCTTCCACCGCCCGGCGGAAGGTGGTGCCGTGGGCGATTTTCTCGCCGAACATGTGGTCGTTGACGTCGGCGTGGGCGTCGATGTGCACCAGGCCGATCTTGCCGTGCTTCTTGTGCAGCGCCCGCAGGATCGGCAACGTGATGGTGTGGTCACCGCCCAGGGTCAGGGGAATCACATTGTGCTCGACGACCTGGTCGTAGGCCTCTTCGATGATGCGCACGGCGTCCAGCAGGTTGAAGGTGTTGATGGCCACATCGCCTATGTCGGCGACCGACAGGGAGTCGAACGGAGCGGCGCCGGTGGCCATGTTGTACGGGCGGATCATCACCGATTCGGCGCGGATTTGCCGGGGGCCGAAGCGCGTGCCGGAGCGCAGCGAGGTGCCGATGTCCAGCGGCACACCAATGAAGGCTGCGTCCAGGCCTTCGGCGCTTTGCAGGTGGGGGAGGCGGAGCATGGTGGCGATGCCGCCGAAACGCGGCATTTCGTTGCCGCCCAGTGGTTGGTGGAGAGTCTTGTCCACGGTGGGCCTCATCAGTCGGTCGATTGTTCTGTTTGTTCGAACCTGTGCCGCTGCGCGCTTTCCAGTTCGTGTTTCGCCAGCGGGCAGGGACATTTCGGCCAGTCTGCGCAAGGTAGTGCCATGGAAGAATCGCTACCGACAAATACTTAGTTCAGAAATTTCTGAACTAAAGCCCGGCGCAGCGGTTAGACTGCGCGCAAACACCCTGTGGAACCGTTGCCCCATGGCCTCGACTTTGCCCGACCTGAAACTGCTGCGTATCTTCATCAGCGTGGTGCGCCACCAGGGTTTCGCCAACGCCCAGCGTGAGCTGAACCTTTCGACTTCGGCCATCAGCACCTACATGAGCCAGCTGGAGGGTGCTCTGGGTATCGTGCTGTGCCACCGTGGCCGGGGCGGTTTCAGCCTGACCAGCAAGGGTGAGCTGTTTCACCAGGAAACCCTGCGCCTGTTGGCCGAACTGGACGGGTTCGAGCAATACGCGGCGGCCCTGAAGGGCGAACTGCGCGGCACCCTCAACCTGGGGGTGATCGACTCCACGGTGGGCGATCGCGCCCTGCCGCTGGCTGAAGCCATTGGTGCCTACAGCCAGGAGCACCCGGCCGTGCACCTGCACTTGTCGGTGTCCAGCCCTTACGAGCTGCAGTTGGGGGTGCAGGACAACCGCCTGGACCTGGCAATTGGCGCGTTTTCTTCACGCATGAGTGGCCTGCTGTACCAGCCGCTGTACCGCGAGCAGCACTGGCTGTACTGCAGCAGCCGCCACCCGTTGTACAGCGAGCGGCGTATTCCCGAGCAGGTGGTGACCCAGCAGCGCATGGTCGGGCGCGGCTACTGGAGCCAGGCCGAGCTGGCCCGGCATGGTTTCAAGCACAGCGCGGCGACGGTTGAGAGCATGGAGGCGCAGTTGATCCTGATTCTGTCGGGCGCCTACATCGGCTACCTGCCCGAGCACTACGCCCAGGCCTGGGTCGACAAAGGGGACTTGCGCGTGTTGTCTCCGGCGACGTTCGGTTATCAGGCACCGTTCTCGTTGATCATCCGGCGTGGGCGCAGCCGCGAACCGCTGATCCAGACCTTCCGCGACCTGCTGAAAAGCCAGCTCAACGTAGGCTGATAAACAGAATGTTCATGCATTCTGTCGGCAGGCCGCTAAATTCCTGCACACGTGTGCCGCTAACCTCATAGCGCTCTGCTACATATCAACTTGCGCTGATGATTTCCCTTCTTTTCATCCTGCAAGGATCGCCCGACGATGCGCATGAATTTGCCAGTCACTGAACGCGAAAGAACATTCCCCAGTGAACAACGGCTGATTTCCACCACCGACTTGAACAGCCGCATCACGTATTGCAACGACGCCTTCGTGGCGATCAGCGGGTTCACCTACGACGAGCTGGTGGGCCAGCCGCACAACCTGGTGCGTCACCCAGACATGCCGCCGGCGGTGTTCGGCCATATGTGGGACACCATCAAGCAAGGCAAGCCGTGGATGGGCGTGGTCAAGAACCGGGCAAAAAACGGCGATTACTACTGGGTCAGTGCCTACGTGACGGCAGTCTACGAACAGGGCCGCATCAGCGGCTACGAGTCGGTGCGTTCGGTACCGACCCGTGAGCAGATCCGCCGTGCCGAGGCGTTGTACGCACGCCTGCGTGCCGGCCGCCGGCCGGTATCGTGGGCGGCGCGCCTGGGCCATGGCCTGCGCCAGGGCTGGCCATTGCTCGGCGCCGGCCTGGTGTCGGCGGCGGGCTACCTGTGGTTGCCACCCTATGCCGCGCTAGGGGTGTTGATGGTTGTACTGCTGGTAGCCTGGTACCTGGTCGAGCACCGTCAGAACCAGGCCATCCGCCGCACGCTGGCCGAGCACCCCAAGGCGTTCACCAGCCCGCTGGTGGCGCTCACCTACAGCGACAACCCGGGGCTGCAGGGCCAGTTGGACCTTGCCATCATCAGTGAAGAAGCCCGCCTGCAAACCGCGCTGACGCGCCTGGTAGACGCCGGGGTCGGGGTAAAATCACGCGCTGCGCAATCTTCTGACCTGTCGGGCGCGCAGGCGCAGATGCTCGACCGCCAGCGCAGCGAGACCGACCAATCGGCCACCGCCATCGCGCAGATGGCGGCGACCATCCAGGAGGTTACGCATAACGTGCAAAGCACGGCGCATGCCGCAGGCGATGCCGACCAGCTGGCGCAGCAGGGCAGCGAGCTGGCGCTGCAGAGCCTGAAGGCCATGGGCAGCATGAGCGATGCAGTCAATGACATTGGCCAGGCGGTGAACGCCCTGGCGGAACAGACCCAGTCGATCGGCAGCGTGGTGGATGTGATCACCTCGATCGCCGAACAAACCAACCTGCTGGCGCTCAACGCCGCCATTGAAGCGGCGCGGGCCGGCGAGCAGGGCCGCGGGTTTGCCGTGGTGGCCGATGAAGTACGCTCATTGGCCCAGCGTACCCGCACCTCCACCCAGGAAATCCACCAGATCATCGCCTCGTTGCGGGCCGGGGCAGAGCGCGCAGTGAGTACTGCCAGCCGTGGCGAGCAGATCTCGCGTGACAGCGTGCAGAGTGTCGAGGCAGTGCAGGCGGCGTTGAGCGGCATAGCCCAGGCGGTGAGCCGCATCACCGGCATGAGCCAGCAGATGGCCACGGCGTCGGAGCAGCAAAGCCACGTGGCTGAAGACATCAACCAGCAGATCGTGCGCATTGCCCAGCTGTGCGATCAAAGTGCCGGGCAGGCGCGCCAGGGGGCAGAAATCAGCCAGGACCTCGAGCGCATGGCGGAGTACCTGCACAGCCTGGCGGAGCGCTTCAACCGTTGAGGTTGCCGTGGTCGCCTTGCGGCCAGGGCATAGGGCAAGGCCCGCCAGCCGGGCCAGGGTTCTGTGGCAAAATACCCCCGCCAAGGAGACCTTCATGCCCAGACCCCGTTGCGAGCGCTGCCAGCGCCCGCTTGATCATTGCCTTTGCTCGCTGATCCCTGCGCTAGGCAGCCGAACCCGTGTGATCTTGCTGCAGCACCCCAGTGAAAGCGCCCACGCCCTGAATACCGCACGGTTGGCTGCGCTTGGCCTGAGCAATGCCGAGCTGCGGGTGGGGGAGGTATTCGACGATCTGCCAGCGCTGCTGGCAACCCCCGGGTACCGCCCGGCGCTGTTGTTCCCGGGCGCTGAAGCGCAGCCCCTGGCTGCCTATGGCCCAGTGGACGAGCAACCCTTGCTGCTGATCGTGCCCGACGGCACCTGGCGCAAGGCGCGCAAGCTGCTGTACCTGAATCCGCTGCTGGAGGCGTTGCCGAGGGTGACCTTGGGGCAGGTGGCCGCTTCGCGCTATCGCTTGCGCAAGGCGCCGGAGGCGGGAGCGTTGTCGACCATCGAGGCCGTGGTGGGGGCGCTGAATGCACTGGAGCAACCGGCCTGCTTCGATGCGCTGCTGGCACCGTTCGAGGCCTTGATAGAGGGGCAGATCAGGGCCATGGGCGAGGAGACGTTCCAGCGCAACCATGGCACCGAGTGAGGGCAGGGGGCCGC
>NZ_QJRK01000027.1:17954-90056 GCF_003205245.1 Pseudomonas sp. MB-090624
TGGAGCAACCGGCCTGCTTCGATGCGCTGCTGGCACCGTTCGAGGCCTTGATAGAGGGGCAGATCAGGGCCATGGGCGAGGAGACGTTCCAGCGCAACCATGGCACCGAGTGAGGGCAGGGGGCCGCTGCGCAGCCCATCGCGACACCAGGCCGCTCCTACAGGCCATCGCACCCGCCATTGGCATCCGCGATCTGTGTAGGAGCGGCCTTGTGTCGCGATGGGCCGCACAGCGCCCCCAGCGATCTCAAGCCCGATCAACGCATCTCGGGCAAACGTGCCTCGGTACGGACTTCGGTCGTGGCCAGCGCCTCTGGCGGCAGCGAAATACGCTGCTTGCTGAGCAATTCACCCATGGTCGCCAGCACCCGGTAGCGCGAGTACTCTTCGGTGTAGCGCACTTCGGTGTAGCGACGGTCGGCGTTGTACAGTTCGTTTTCACTGTCGAGCACGTCCAGCAGGGTGCGTTGGCCCAGGCCGAACTGGTCCTGGTAGGCGGCGCGCACGCGCTTGGTGGTTTCGGCGTATTCACGCGCGGTCGGCAGCTGCTTGCTGGCGTTGTTCATGGCGTTCCACGCCAGGCTCAGGTTTTCGGTCAACTCGCGCAGGGCGTTGTTGCGGATGTCCAAGGCCTGGTTGATCTTGTGCGCGTCGGATTGCAGGCGAGCCTTGTCACTGCCGCCGCGGAACAGGTTGTAGTTCATCTCCACGCCGGCTTGCCAGTCGTTGTTGTTGTGGCCTTTCTCGCCGCCGGTGTTGTTGTTGGCACCGGTGGCCAGAATGGCGTCGAAGCGTGGGTAGAAGGTCGACTTGCCAACCTCGTACTGCTGCTCGGCCGCATTTACATCAGCCTGGGCCGACTTGATGTAGGGGTTGTTCTGGCGCATGCCATCACGGGCCTCTTCAAGCGTGGCAGGCACCTCGGCCTTTATGGTGGGCGGGCTTTCCAGCTCGTCTGGCATGCGGCCGATCACGCTGAAGAAGTTGGCCTCGGCGTCGGCCAGGTCCACTTCGGCGGTGTCCAGGTTGTTTTCTGCCAGGGCGCGGCGGGCGCGGGACTGGTCAAGGTCGGCCGTGCTGCCAACGCCACGCTCGTTACGCAGGCCGATCTGGTCGTTGACCCGCAGGTGGGCTTGCAGGTTGTTCCTGGCCAGGGCCACCAGTTCACGGCGCTTGAGTACCTCCAGGTACACCTCGATCGCACGCAGGGCGACATCCTGCGCAACCGCCTGGGTGTAGTAGGCACGCGAGGTGGAAACCGCTTCGGTCCGGCCCACTTCGTTCGCGGTGTTGAAGCCGTCGAAGATCATCTGCCGCAGGCGCAGCTCGGACTGGGTGTAGTTCAGGGTTTCTTTGTTGTGGTTACCCGCGGCACGGGTTGTGGTGTTGTCCGAACGCTGGCGGCCGTAGCCGGCGACCAGGTCAACGGTAGGGAAGTAGCCACCACGCGCGAATTTCACGTCCTCATCGGCCGACAGCTTGCTGTTACGGTTGGAGCTGACCTGTGGGTGATAGTCCACGGCGCTTTGGACGGCTTCGGTGATCGACATCGCCTGCACGTTGGCACTCGCCAGGGCCAACAGTAATGCGGTGGTGATGGGGTTCAAAACGCGCATGGTACATCTCCCTGATCTTGAATTTGGTCCTGCTGCTCGCCAAAAAAATGACGATTATTTATCGCGTATAGTGTTGCAGGTTTTTAACCTGACAGCTAAGTACATTCATCGCGATAGATAAGAAGATTTATTCATATCAAAATGACATTAAATACCTAAAATGTCTAACAGGGGCTTTTTTTGCAGCCCTCAGGTGGGGTATCAAATATCGGTAAAGCCAATATTCTCAAGGCCTTCAGGCGGTTCCAGAACGAATTTGGCTAAATACTGGGCGGGTTAGGCGAAAGTGATATTTGGCGACAAATTATTGTCACTTTGGCCTGTGCAGGGTTTTTTGCTTGAGGATGTACAGGCTTACCAGCACGGCGCTGGTCAACATGAAGGCGCGGGCCCAGAACAACGGCACCAGGTAGCAGGACAGCCCGATGCTGGCCCACATCAGGCCAATGGCATAGACCTTGCCTTTGAGGGGGATGCCTTCACCACTGAGGTAGTCGCGAATCCAGGGCCCCAGTTTGGGGTGGTGGACCAGCCAGTGGTGAAAGCGTGGCGAGCTGCGAGCGAAGCAGGCGGCCGCCAACAGAAGAAACGGGGTGGTAGGCAATACCGGCAGGAATATCCCCAACACCCCCAGTGCGACGCTGAGCCAGCCGATGGCCAGCAGCAGGTAGCGCACAGCTGGCTTAGTGGTGGCGTGGCTTGAGCAGCGCCGGCTTTTCGTCAGGTGCGTGCAGCAGCAGGAACAGTGCCGTCAGCGCTTCGGGAATTTGCACAATCATGTCGTCCTGCAGGTTGGCGTTGCTGGCGATGTCGGCGAACTCCGGCTGCTCGTCGAACAGGCCCGAACCCACCATGATTGGCAGCAACATCTCGCTGACTTCCTCTTCTGCGTTCTCGAACCAGGCCTCTTCGCGCAGGAACACGCCTTCCATGAAGCCGATGCACCAGCCGCGCAGGTCGGAATCGTCCGGCTCGTCAGTCAGGTCGAGGTCGCAGGGCAGTTCGAATTCATCGTCGCTGGCCAGCTGACGGGCAATGTGGGCCTTGAGTGCCACCAGGGTCGCCTCGATTTCGGTGCGTTGGGCTTCGCTGCTGTAGTGCGGCTCTTCGGCGAACAGAGCGTCGATCCACTCGCGCTCGGGCACGTCTTCGGCGTTGATCGACAGCGCGGTGAGGTAGCCGTGGGCGGCGACATAGTCCAGCGCTTCTTCGTGCAGCTCGTCGGCGTCGAGGAAGGCTTGCAGGCGGGTCAGTTGCTCGGCGAAGGACATTACAGGGCTACCTTGGGAATAAACGATAACGAATTCTAGCACCTTGCGGCGGCAGCGGGGCAAAGGAACGTCTATCGCGGTGGTGCCCTGCGCGGGGCGGTGCTGCGGTATACTCCGCGATTTTCATCCAGGCGCGGTTTTACCGGCGGCCTGGCAAAAACCGCTTACGCATTTGGCGTGTGCGGGGCGGGTTTTTCGTCCAGCCTGTGTGCAGGGTGGTACGGCGATTTGGAGTTGCACATGCTCGAACAGGCTCAGCGCGTTCTCAAGGACATCTTTGGCTACGACAGTTTCCGAGGGCGCCAGGCAGCGATCATCGAATGCGTGGCCAATGGTGGCGACGCCCTGGTGCTGATGCCGACTGGCGGCGGCAAGTCGTTGTGCTTCCAGGTGCCGGGCCTGCTGCGCCCAGGCCTGACCGTGGTGGTCTCGCCGCTGATCGCGCTGATGGACGACCAGGTCGCCACGCTTGACGAGCTGGGCGTAGCCGCAGCCGCCCTGAACTCCACGCTCACGGCCGAACAGCAGCGCGACCTGGCCGGGCGCCTGCGCCGTGGCGAAGTGAAAATGCTGTACCTGGCACCCGAACGCCTGGTGCAACCGCGCATGCTCGATTTCCTGCGCGACCTGGATATCTCGCTGTTCGCCATCGACGAAGCCCACTGCGTTTCGCAATGGGGCCATGACTTCCGCCCCGAATACCTGCAACTGGGCCAGTTGGCCGAACTGTTCCCGCATGTTCCGCGCATTGCCCTTACCGCCACCGCCGACATGCGTACCCGCGAAGAAATCGTTCAGCGCCTGCACTTGCAGGGCGCAGAGCGCTTCCTGTCGAGCTTCGACCGGCCGAACATCTTCTACCGCATCGTGCCCAAGGAAGCGCCGCGCAAACAATTGATGGCGTTCCTTGCCGAGCGCCGTGGCAACGCCGGCATCGTTTATTGCCTGTCGCGCAAGAAGGTCGACGAAACCGCCGCCTTCCTTTGCCAGCAGGGCTTCCCGGCGCTGCCATACCATGCCGGCCTGGCGGCCGAAACCCGCGCCGCCAACCAGCACCGCTTCCTCAACGAAGAGGGGCTGATCATGGTCGCCACCATCGCGTTCGGCATGGGTATCGACAAACCCAACGTACGCTTCGTGGCCCACCTCGACCTGCCCAAGTCGCTTGAGGCCTACTACCAGGAAACCGGCCGTGCCGGACGAGACGGCCTGCCGTCCGATGCCTGGATGGCTTATGGCCTGCAGGACATGGTCATGCTCAAGCAGATGCTGCAGAACTCCGAAGGGGACGAACGCCACAAACGCATCGAGCAGCACAAGCTCGATGCCATGCTGGCGCTGTGCGAAGAAACCCGCTGCCGCCGCCAGTCGCTGCTGGCCTACTTCGATGAAATCCTCGAGCAGCCTTGCGGGCACTGTGACAACTGCGTCGACAACGTCCAGACCTGGGATGCTACCGAGCCGGCGCGCCAGGCCCTGTCGGCAGTGTTTCGCACCGGCCAGCGCTATGGTGTGGGCCACCTGGTCGACGTGTTGCTGGGCAAGGACACCGAAAAGGTGCGCAATTTCGGCCATGAAAAGCTGTCGGTTTTCGGCGTGGGCAAAGGCCTGGCCGAAGCCGAATGGCGTTCGCTGTTCCGCCAGTTGGTGGCGCGCGGGCTGGTCGACATCGACCTGGAGGGCTACGGCGGCCTGCGCTTGTCCGACAGCTGCCGGCCATTGTTGCGTGGCGAAGTCACCTTGCAACTGCGACGTGACCTCAAGCCGCAGATCACTGCCAAAAGCGCGTCGTCCAGTGGCGGCAGCCCGGCCAGCCAACTGGTGCGGGCCGAAGAGCGGGAATTGTGGGAGGCATTGCGCACCTTGCGGCGCAAGCTGGCCGAGGAACACAGCGTACCGCCGTACGTCATCTTCCCCGACTCAACGTTGCTGGAAATGTTGCGCAGCCAGCCGGTCAGCCTCAGCGACATGGCCCAGGTCAGCGGCGTAGGCGCGCGCAAGCTGGAACGCTATGGCCAGGCGTTTCTTGAGGTACTGAACGACAACGGCGGCACCCGCGAGGCGCCGAAGGTGGTGCTCGACCTACGCCATGAGCTGGTCAGCCTGGCCCGCGCCGGCATGACCCCAGCGCAAATCGCCGGGCAGCTCAACTGCAGCGAAAAGAATGTGTACAGCTTGCTGGCCGAGGCCTTGGGGCGCCAGGAGCTGAGCCTGGACCAGGCGCTGGACTTGCCAGAAGACCTGCTGATGGAGGTGCAGGACGCCTTCCTCGATGGCGAGGGCGAGCTGCCGCCGGTTGCGACCATCGCCCCGCTGTTTACCGGGCGAGTGCCGGAAGGGGTGCTGTATTGCGTACGCGCGGCACTGGCAGCCGAGTTCGAGCTGTAGGCCTGCGCCTGTTCGCAGGCACAAGCGCCATCTGCTGACCTTTGTCATGCTTTTTGACGATTTTCGCCCACGTCACCCTGGCCGAGCCTTGCCTCATGGGGCGGGGCATGGTTAGCTGCCTAATAATTAGATCTACTCGATGAGTTACCTATGCCTCTAACCGACAACCAACACCGCTTCGGCATGCAACTGGCCCAGATGTCCCGGGGTTGGCGTGCCGAACTGGATCGCCGCCTGGCCGGGCTCAATCTGTCGCAGGCGCGCTGGCTGGTGTTGCTGCACCTGGCCCGTTTCCCAGACGCCCCGACCCAGCGTGAGCTGGCCCAGAGTGTGGGTGTCGAAGGCCCGACCCTGGCGCGTCTGCTCGATAGCCTGGAGGCCCAGGGGCTTGTGCGCCGCCAGGCAGTGCTGGAAGACCGGCGGGCGAAGAAGATCGTGTTGTGCCCCCCGGCCAAGCCGCTGATTGAACAGATCGAGACCATCGCCAACCAGTTGCGCATCGAACTGTTCAGCGGGGTGGATGAAGCCGACCTGCAGGTGTGCATGCGGGTGCATGCCAAGATTCTGGGCAACCTGGAAAAATCCTGAGGCAAGGGCTGCCCTGCAGCCTTTCGCCGGCCCGCCCGCTCGGCGTGGCGGGCCCGACGCCCGGGCCCTGTACGTGCTGCCTAGAAGGTATGCCCCAGGTTCAGGTACACCGCCTGCTCATGCGCACTGTTGGTGCCATAGGTGAAATTCAACGGCCCCAGCGGCGTTTCCAGCCCGAGGAAAATACTCGCCGCATTGATGTAGCCACTGTCGAACGCATTGTCGTTGTTCCACGCCCGCCCGCGCTCCAGCGAACCACCGATGTACAACGGGAAGTCCAGCGGCACATACGCCCGGGGCGTCAGCCGGCGGTAGTAGACCACCCGCATCAGGCTCATGTTCTGGCCCGACACCGAGTCCTGGCGGAAGCCCGACAGCTCCCGCGCCCCGCCCAGCACGAAGCTGGAGGTCACCACTTCGGTGGCATCCAGCGTGCGCCCGTAGCGGCCGCCCAGCACGAAGGTGTTCGGGCCGCTGCTGATGGCCTTGTCGAGGTTGAACAGCCATTGCCGGTAATCCTGGTCGGAATCCAGCGACTTGTCGTACTTGCGCAAGGTCAGGCCGATGTCTTCGCCATGGTGTGGGAAATACACGTTGTCGAGGGTGTCGAACGAGTACTTCAGCTCGTAGAAGCCTTCGTTGAAACTGACCTTGGGCAAGTCCTGGTCGCCAATGCGCACCTCGGCCTCGCCCCAGGCCTTGCCAACCCCCAGGCGCACCTCGCCGCTGTTGCCGATCTGCCGGCCCACGTTCAGGCCAAAGCCATAGCGCTCCAGGCGGTACTCGGCGACAGGGTCGTTGTCGAGGGTGGCCTCGATGTTCTGTGAGCCGAAGTCCAGGTAGGGGGCGACGAAGTAGCGTGAGCCGACATCCAGCGGTTGGTAGAACTCGCTGTACAGCGCTTGCTGGTCGCCGATCTGGCCGCGGGTCAGCCACTCGGCACCCAGGCTGTTGATGCCGTTGACCCGGTAGCTGGCCCCCAGGTTGAAGGCGCTGTCGCCGCGCAGGTCGTCCGACAGGTTCAGGCCCAGGCGCAGGTAGTCGGTGCCGCCGCGGCGGCCGCGGGCGTTGATCACCAGGGTGTTTTCATCGCCCTTGTGCACCACGCGGTACTGCACCCGGTCGAAGTAGTCCAGGCCGTACAGCGTGCCCATGTCGGTCTCCAGGCGGCCAAGCTCCAGCGGGGCATTGATGGGCTGGCGAATGTACGAACGGATCACATCGTCACTGACCTTGGCGTCGTTCTCGATTTTGATGGCGGTGATGATGGGCGTGCGTTGGCGCGGTGAACGGGCCACGGCCAGGCTGATGCTGGCGTCTGGGTGGCGCAGCGCGGCCAGGCGCGCGTCGAGCAGGCGGGTAGCGCGGTAGCCGGCGTCGATCATGTCCCGCGCGCGGCCGAAGTCGGTCACGCCGTAGGCTGCCAGCGGCGGTTGGATGAGGATATCGTCGCGGTGCAGGCTGGCCAGTTGCTCTTCCGAGTTGCGCCGGGTCGTCAGCGTGATGGACTGGTTGAGCACATCGACCACGGTCAGCAACTGCTTGCGGTCGCGCAGCGGCGTACCGATATCCACCACGATGGCCAGGTCCACCCCCATGTCGCGTGCCACGTCGAGCGGAATATTGTCGACCATGCCGCCGTCCACCAGCAGGCGGCCGTCCAGTTCGACCGGGGCGAACACTGCCGGGATCGACATGCTGGCGCGGATCACCTGCGGCAGGTGGCCGCGGCGGAACACCACTTTTTCGCCACTGGCGATGTCGGTGGCCACGGCGCGAAAGGGGATGGGCAGCTTGTCGAAGTCGCGCGTGTCGGCGGTGTGCGCCAACTTGCTTTCCAGCAGCAACGACAGGTTCTGGCCTTGAATCACCCCCAGCGGCAGGCCCAGGCTGCCGTCGTCACGGAAACTGAGCTTTTGCTTGACCAGAAAATCGCGGTCATCCTGCTTGCGCCGGAATGGCACGTCCTCGCGGGGTGGGCTGTCAGACAGCGCCTGCTGCCAGTCGAGGGTGGTGGCGAGGTGTTCCAGCTCTTCGACGCTGTAGCCCGAGGCGTACAGCCCGCCGACTACCGCCCCCATGCTGGTGCCGGCAATGGCGTCGATGCGTACACCCTGTTCCTCCAGCGCCTTGAGCACGCCGATGTGCGCCAGGCCACGGGCCGCGCCGCCCGACAGCACCAGGCCGACCTTGGGCCGTGCCGGTTCGGCGGCGGTTGCTGTAAGCGAGGTGAGGGTGAACAGCAAGCAGAACAGCAAACGGCGCATCGTGGGTCTCAAACCGTGGGTCAAAGACCGTTAGTATAAGCCGCCCCTCAGTTGGAGTTATCTCGACATGGCCGACCACAAGCCGGAAATCGTCATCAATTATTGCACCCAGTGCCAGTGGCTGCTGCGGGCCGCGTGGCTGGCCCAGGAACTGCTCAGCACGTTTGCCGACGACCTCGGCCGGGTGGCGCTGGAACCGGGTACCGGCGGTATTTTCCGCATTACCTGCAACGGCGTGCAGATTTGGGAGCGCAAGGCCGACGGCGGATTCCCCGAGGCCAAGGTGCTGAAGCAGCGGGTGCGTGACCAGATCGACCCCCAGCGCGACCTGGGCCACAACGACCGCTGAGTCACACGCCCTCGGCCAGCGGCCGCTGCGCTGGCTCGGCGGCCAGGCGGCTGGACAGCACGATGGCGAGGATGATCAGTGCGCCGCCCAGCAGCATGCGCACCGTGGGGGTCTCGGCAAACACCAGCCAGGCTACGGCAATGCCGTAGACCGGCTCCATGCCGAACACCACGGCGGCAGTCCGGGCCTTGATGACCGCCAGGCTGGCGACGAACAGGCTGTGTGCCACGCCGGTGCAGAAAACGCCGAGCAGGCCGATCCACAGCCAGTCCACAGGCGCGACCGCGCCCAGCCCAGGGGCAGCGAACGCCAGCAGGCTCAGGCTTACCACCAGGTTTTGCCACAGTGCTGCCTGCACCGCAGGCAAGCGACCAGAGCCTGCGCGGTTGGTCAGGGACAGCAGTGAAAACAGCAGGCCCGAGAACAGGGCCCACAGCAGGCCGCCGGTCGCTTCGCTGGCCAGATCGAAGGCTGGCGTGACCAGTGCCAGGCCGAGGCTGACCAGCAGCACCAGCAGCGCTTCGTTGCGGCGGATGCGCTCGCGGAACAGCAGCCCTTCGAGCAGCACGGTAAAGGCCGGGAAACTGGCGAAGCCGAGGGTGGCGATGGCCACGCCGCCGACCTTGACGGCGATGAAGAAGCTGACCCAGTGGCCGGCCAGCAGCACCCCGCCGAGCAACAGGCGGCGCGCATCCTGACCGTTCAGGCGTTGCCAGCCAGGGCCGGTGACACTGGCGAACAGCGCCAGGGCGAGCACGGCGAAAGCGGCGCGGCCGAACACGATGATCACCGGGCTGGCGCTGGCTGCCAGCTTGCCGAATACGCCGGTCAGGCCAAAGAACAGCGCGCCGATATGCAGGGCGCCGAGGGCGGTGCGGTGGTTCATGACAGGGGCATCCTCGCAAGGCAAGCGGCCATTGTGCCTGAAGCCGTGCATGGCGAGGACCGGGTGGCCGCGCGCGCAGGCGCGCTGCTTACAGCCTGAGCTTGCCGAGCAGAATGTCGCGGAACATCACGAAGTCACCGGCAAGGCTGTAGAACGGGTAGGTGAATGTCGCCGGCCGGTTCTTTTCAAAGAAGAAATGCCCCACCCAGGCAAAGCCGTAGCCGAACAGCGGCACGGCCAGCAGCAACAGCCATTTGCCGCTGCCGATGGTATAGGCCAGCAGGGCGATCACCAGGCTGGTGCCGACAAAATGCAGGCGGCGGCAGGTGGGGTTGCTGTGCTCACCCAGGTAATACGGGTAGAACTCGGCAAAACTGCGAAACTGCGCTGTGCGGTTCATGGCAGTGCTCCGGGGTTGATACGTCTGGACAAGATGCACGGCGTGGAGCCTCATTCGAGTCTAGAGTGATTGGCAGGGCCTACCAGTGACAATAGGCGCCAATTGAGTATCCTTGGGGTTCACCGCAGGAGCGGTCAGGAAAGAAGCCTGTCATGAGCGAAAGAACCACGTCAGCCAGTTGGGCATCAGGGATTGTAAAGGCACTCGAGCTGGAAGGGCTGGACTGCCGGGCCATGTTCAAGCAGTTGGGGCTGGATTTCGCCGCCCTCGACGATCCCGACGCGCGTTTCCCCCAGGACTCCATGACCCGGCTGTGGCAATTGGCAGTGGAACTGTCCGGCAACGAGGCCATTGGCCTGAACATGGCGCGTGTGGTACGCCCGGCCTCGTTTCACGTGGTGGGCTATGCGCTGATGTCCAGCCGCACCTTGGCCGAGGGGTTCGAGCGGCTGGTACGCTACCAGCGCATCATCGCCGAAAGCTCCGATCTCAGTTTCGTGCTGGGTCCCGAGGGCTACTCGTTGATCCTCACCGTGCACGGCGACCATCTGCCGCCCACCCGGCACAGTGCCGAAGCGTCGTTGGCCTGTGCGCTGGCGCTGTGCAAATGGCTGAGCGGCCGCCCGGTGCAGCCACGCCGGGTTTTGGTGCAGGGGCCGCAACCCAGGAATATCGAGCCGTACAAGGTGGCGTTCCATTCGCCGCTGATCTTCGACGCGCCGTATGACGCGCTGGTGTTCGAGCGGGCCGACATGGAGGCACCCTTGCCCACGGCCAATGAAGCCATGGCAGTGCTGCACGACCGGTTTGCCGGGGAGTACCTGGCGCGGTTTTCCGAAAGCCGCGTGACCCACCGGGTGCGCCAGGTGCTGTGCCGCATCTTGCCGCAGGGGGAGCCCAAGCGTGAGACCTTGGCGCAGGCCTTGCACTTGTCGCAGCGCACCCTGCAGCGGCGGCTGCAGGAAGAGGGCACCAGCTTCCAGGCGTTGCTCGACGACACCCGGCGCGAACTGGCCGAACAGTACCTGGCCCAGCCGGGCATGACCCTGTTGGAAACCGCCTACCTGCTGGGCTTCGCCGACCCCAGCAACTTCTACCGCGCGTTCCGCCGCTGGTTCGATACCACGCCCAGTGAGTACCGCGCCCGGCTCGGCGCCGTGGGCGAAGGGCTCAGTGACGCCAGAACGCCGGCATGCACAACACTAGCACGGTGATGATTTCCAGCCGGCCAAGCAGCATGCCGGCAGCCAGGATCCACTTGGCGGCGTCTGGCAGCGTGGCGTAGTTGCCTGACGGCCCGATCACTTCACCCAGGCCAGGCCCCACCCCGGAGACCGTACCGGCAGCCCCGGTCAGGGCGGTCATCCAGTCCACCCCCAGCAGCGACAGCAGCAGCGCCATGACGCAGATGGTGATGGCGAAGAAGAACGAGAACGTGAGAATCGAGCGCACGATATCTTCATCGAGGCGGTGGCCGTTGTACTTCTGCTTGATCACCGCACGCGGGTGGATCAGTTGGTTGAGGCTGGCCTTGAGCAGGATGTAGGCGACCTGGAAGCGGAAGATCTTGATCCCGCCCGCGGTCGAGCCGGAACAGCCGCCGACGAACCCCAGGTAGAAGAACAGCATCAGCGAAAAGTTGCCCCACAGGCTGTAGTCACCCAGGGCGAAGCCGGTGGTGGTGACGACCGAGGTCACGTTCAGCGCCACGTGGCGCAGCGCGTCCAGCCAGTGCAGGTTGGTGCTGTACCAGTACCAGGTGCCCAGAACCAGCCAGGTGACCAGCAGCATGCCCAGCAAGCCCTGCACCTGCTGGTCGCGGAGCAGCGCCCTGCGGTTGCCGCGCAGGGTGGCCACGTACAGGGTGAACGGCAGGCTGCCCATGATCATTACTACCACTGCCACCCAGTGCACGGCGGGAATGTCCCATTTCGCCAGGGACTGGTCGGAGGTGGAAAAACCACCGGTGGAAATCGCCGACATGGCGTGGTTGATGGCATCGAACGGGCTCATGCCGGCCCACCAGAAAGCCAGCGCGCCAAGGATCGAGAAGCCGACGTACACCCCCACGATCGACTTGGCGACCATGTGCGAGCGCGGCATGACCTTTTCGGAACGGTCGGAAGACTCGGTCTGGAACAGGCGCATGCCACCAATGCGCAGCAGCGGCAGGATGGCCACCGCCATCGCGATGAAGCCGATACCGCCCAGCCAGTGCAGCATCGAGCGCCACATCAGGATGCCTGGCGACATGCTGTCGAGCCCGCTGAGCACGGTGGCGCCGGTGGCGGTAATGCCCGACATGCTTTCGAAGAAGGCGTCGGTGTAGCTGATGTGCTGGGTCAGCAGGAAGGGCAGGGCGGCGAACACGCACACCACCAGCCAGCTGCAGACCGTCAGCAGGTACATGTCGCGTGGCCGCAGGTGCACATGCTCGGGCCGCCCTTGCAGCACCATGGCCAGCCCGGCAATGAAGGTGATCAGGCTGGACCACAGGAACGACGGCATGTCGCCGGTACGTTCGAATATCACCAGGGTCGCCATGGGCACGGCCATGCCCACAGCCAGGGTGATCAGGAAGATGCCGATGATGAAACCAATGATCCTTAAGGTCGGCAACGCCATGTGATCTGCTCTGACTCGAAACGGAAGGGCGCCATTCTACCTATGGGCCGGGCCGCTGCAAGCCAGGCGCGGCACGCTGCACGAAAAGCCGGCGTGCTGCCGCTTGCAGCTTGCAGCTTAGGGCGTGCAGCTTGAGAATGGCCGCACATTCCACTGCCAGGAGGGTAGCCGATGGAGGCTCTCGACGCATTGCTCAACCGTGTTTCCGTGCCACGCCTGACCGACCCTGCCCCCAATGCTGCCCAGCGCGAGGCGCTGTTCCAGGCTGCCCTGCGGGCGCCGGACCACGGCCAACTGCGGCCTTGGCGGTTCCTGACCATCGAAGGGCAGGGCCGCGAGAAGCTGGGCGAGCTGTTCGCCGAAGCGGTGCAGCACAAGGGTGAAGCCACCCAGGCTGCGCTGGACAAAGCCCGCGCCATGCCGCTGCGCGCACCGTTGCTGATCGTGGTGGTGGCCAGCTTGCAGAACCACTTCAAGGTGCCCAAGTCCGAGCAGCGCCTGGCGGCGGGCTGTGCGGCACATGGCATCCTGATCGCTGCCCATGCGCAGGGCATCGGCGCCGTGTGGCGCACCGGGGACATGGCCTTCGACGCGCATGTGCACAAGGGGCTGGGGCTGGCGGAGAACGAGGAACTGATCGGCTACCTGTACGTCGGCACGCCAATGACCGAGCCACGGACCGCGCCGGTGCTGGCCACCGCTGATTTCGTCACGGGCTGGGGCGAGTGACGCGGGCGCGAGCAAGGGCTGCGCTGCAGCCCTAACGTACACGGCCCTGGCAGCCTTACGCTGAAGCGGCTTGCAAGGGTAGTTCAAGCCGGGCGACAAAGCCGCCCTGCGGGTGGTTGTCCAGTACCAGGCTGCCGCCATGCCGCTCCGCCGCCTTGCGCGCAATCGCCAACCCCAGGCCGTGCCCTGGGGCTTCCTGCCCCGGTGCGCGGAAGAACGGCTCACCCAGCTGGGCGAGGTGCTCCGGGGCTGCCCCCGGGCCATGGTCGCGCACACAGATCACCACCCGCGCCTGATCGCGCACGGCACTGACTTCGATGGGCTGGCCTGCCGGGTTGAAGCGCAGGGCGTTGCGCAGCAGGTTGTCCACGGCCCGCTCGATCAGTGTCGGCCAACCTTGCAAGACCAGCCCCGGTTGCGCCTCCAGGCGCACGTCCTGGTCGGGCGCGCCGAGCAGGGCGTCCTTGCGCACACTGCCCAGCAAGGCATTGAGGTCCACCGCTTCGGCGTGGGCCTGTTCGGCATCCACGCGGGCCAGGGTGAGTATTTCGCTGATCAGGTCTTCCAGCCTGTCGCACTCGCGGGTCAGGCGCGGCCACAGGGCCTGGCGCTGTTCGGGCTCGGCGCGTTCGGCCAGGGCCAGGGCAATGCGCAGCCTGGCCAGCGGTGAGCGCAGCTCGTGGGACACGTCGCGCAGCAATTGGCGCTGGCTGGCGAGGGTGCTTTGCAGGCGCGCACCCATTTTGTTGAAGTCGTTGGCCAGCACGCCGAATTCGTCACGCCGGGCTGCCAGGCGCGCCAGGCTGTTCTGCTGATAGGTGCTCTGGCCCAGGTCGTGCACAGCGCTGCGCAGGCGGCTCAACGGGCGCGTGATGGACAGCGTGACCAGCAGGCTGAACAGGGTCAACACCACCAGGGCGATGCCCAGTGCGCTGAGTGGCCACATCAGGCTGTCCCGGTGCCACTCATCCAGCGCCGGGTGGGGGATGCGGTAGATCAGCAGGTAGGTCTGGCCGGTGTCGGGGCTGGTGTATTCCTCGGTCAGCCGGCGCCATGGCAAGCGGCGCTGGTCGTTGTGCTGGCGTGCCTCGAAGGCTGCCGCCCGGCGCGGGAACGTGCCGGGCACCACCGCGTCACCACTGTCATCGAGCACCTGCACGTCGATCTTGTAGCGGTCCTTGCGTTGTTCCAGGAACTGCTGCGCGGCATTCACGCCCTCCTGCTCGTAGTGCCTGGCCCACTGGCTGGCCAGCGTGTTCAGGCCGGGGTGGCGGCTGAGGATCCAGGCGTCCTGGTTGAGCATGTGCCCAAGCAAGATCGACAGGCCTGCAACCAGGGTGATGGCCAACCAGAAGCTGGCCAGGATGCGCCAGAACAGTGAACGCAAGAGCACCTCCTAAAACAGAAAAAGCCCGGCTCGCGCTGGGGCGAGCCGGGCATCGGGCTGACAGCTTACTGGGCCTTTTTGGCTTTTTCAGCTTTCCAGGCCTGGAACTCCTGCCACTCGGCTTTCTTGGCAGCGCGTTCCTTTTGCAGTTCGTCGAACTTCTTCTGCTGGTCTGGCTTGAGCAGGTTGCGCACGGCGGTGTCGGTCTTGGCGCGGCTGGCTTGCAGTTCGTCCTTCATGGCTTTCTGGTCGGCAGCCGGCAGTTTGGCCAGGTAACGCTCGGTAATGTCACGGCGCTGCTGCATTTGCTCGCCCATCAGCTTGCCGATCTGCTGGCGCTGGTCACGGCTCAGGTCCAGTTGCTGGAAGGCCGCTTCACCGCGGTGATGCGGGCCGTCGTGACGTGGGCCGCCGTCAGGCATGGCCATGGCTACGGTTGGCAGGGCGGCGGCGAACATCAGGGCGATAAGGGTCTTGCGCATGGTGTCTCTCCTTTCATAGGCCGGTGGTTACCGGATGAGCACAGTCTAGGGAGATCACCGTCAAGCGCAGTCAGTGGATGGTAAAGGCTGGGTAAAGAACAGCTACAAGCTACAAGCTACAAGCTGCAAGCTGCAAGCTGCAAGCTGCAAGCTGCAAGCTGCAAGCTGCAAGCTGCAAGCTGCAAGCTGCAAGCTACAAGCTACAAGCTACAAGCTACAAGCTACAAGCTACAAGCTACAAGCTTAAAGCTACAAGTGAAGCCGATCGCGATTCTGCTCTTTCTTGCAGCTTGCAGCTCGCAGCTCGCAGCTGCTCACAGGCAGTAGTAATAGCCGCGGCTGCGCAGGGCGACGATGCGTGGCCGGCCATCGGCATGCGGGCCGATCTTCTTGCGCAGGTTGCTGACGTGCATGTCCAGGCTGCGGTCGTAGAGGGTGAGCTTGCGGCCCAGGCCGATCTGCGCCAGTTCCTGTTTGTCCAGCGGCTCGCCAGGCTGGCGCAGCAGCGCTTCAAGTATGCGGCTTTCGGACAAGGTCAGGGTCATTTCCCGGCCATCGATGCTGGCCACGCCGCGGGCCGGGCTGTAGACCAGGTCGCCCAGCTCCAGCTGGCTGGTGGCGGCAACGGGGTGGCTGCGGCGCAGTACGGCACGCAGGCGCGCGGTAAGCTCGCGTGGGTCGCACGGTTTGGCCAGGTAATCGTCGGCACCCAGTTCCAGGCCAAGAATACGGTCAAGCGGCTCGCCACGGGCCGACAGCATCAGCACCGGCAGTTCGGCGTGCTCGCTGCGCAGTTGTTTGAGCAACTCCAGGCCGCTGCCGTCGGGCAACATGACATCCAGCACCACGGCCGCAGGTGCATGCTCGGCCAAGGCCTGGCGTGCACTCTGGCCATCGTGGCAGGCACGTACGGAAAACCCTTCCTGGGTCAGCCAGCTGCACAGCAGCTCGCACAGTTCCTGGTCATCATCAATCAGTAACAGCTCGCTCATGACTCACTCGATTCCACCATTGACGGCGGCTCTGCGGCCCGCCAGTGGCAAAGATACCGCAGACTGATGGCAACCGTATAACTGCTGATCCCGCATCGCCTGCTTCGCGGGTAAACCCGCTGCTACAACGACCGTGCAGTTCCGAAGGTTTGTGCGGGCCACTGTGGGAGCGGGCAAGCCCGCGAAGAAAGCGATGCGGTCTCGGATCACGGCAATACTTGCTTGAATGGCTTGACCACGACCTTGTCGTACACGCCTGCCGCAATATAGGGGTCGGCATCGGCCCAGGCCTGGGCTTCGGCCAGCGAGGCAAACTCGGCGACGATCAGGCTGCCGCTGAAGCCGGCTTCGCCCGGGTCGTTGCTGTCGATGGCCGGGTGTGGGCCGGCCAGCACCACACGACCTTCGGCCTTGAGCTGCTGCAGGCGTTCGATGTGCGCCGGGCGGGCAGCCAGGCGCTTTTCCAGGGAGTTCGCGACGTCGCTGGCAATTATGGCGTAGAGCATGTCAATCCTTGGGTTTGGAGGTAGAAGGGTCGTCGTGCAGGTGGCGCGACAGGTACACGCCTTGCGCCACCAGGAAGATCACGGTCATGCCCAGGCTGCCGAACACCTTGAAGTCCACCCAGAAGTCCTGGAAGGTGAAGGCGACGAACAGGTTGGCCGCACCACAGAACAGGAAGAACGCGATCCAGGCCAGGTTCAAGCGCGTCCAGATGGCATCCGGGAGGGTGAGGGCGTGGCCCATGATGCGTTTGATCAGCACCCGGTCACCGATGAAGTGGCTGCCGGCAAAGCCCAGGGCGAACAGCCAGTTGACCACCGGCGCCTTCCACTTGAGGAAGGTTTCGCTGTGGAAGGTCAGGGTCAGGCCGCCGAACACCAGGCAGGCCACCAGGGTCAGCCACTGGCCCTTTTCCAGCTTGCGCTGGCGCAGGAACAGCGCGCCGTACACCACCAGCGAGCTGACGATCAGCATGGCCGTGGCACTGTAGATGCCGCCGAATTCGAAGCTGTGGCCAGCGACTTCAAGCGGGCGTGGGTCCAGCTTGTACACGATGAAGAACAGCAACAGCGGGATGAAATCGATGAATTGTTTCACAATGGCAGCCAGAATCGGGATGTGACGGCATAATAACAAACATCGATTCCAGCGAAAGCGCTCCTCCATGAATGTTGATCTGCACTGTCACAGCACGGCCTCCGACGGCGCCCTGTCGCCCACGGCGCTGGTCGCCCGGGCCCATGAGCACGGGGTGCAAACGCTGGCCCTGACCGACCATGACACCCTCGAAGGCCTGCCCGAAGCGCGCCTGGCCTGCGTTGAGCGGGGCATGCGCTGGGTCAGCGGGGTCGAGCTTTCGTGCACCTGGGGGGGCGCCACCATTCACGTGCTGGGCTACGACTTCCCGCTCGCTGCGCCGCCATTGCTGGCGGCCATCGAAGCGTTGCACCGCGGCCGCTGGCTGCGCGCCGAAGAAATCGACAAGCGGTTGGCCGCCAAGGGCATGCCAGGCACCCTCGACGGCGCCCGCGCCGTGCAGCACGAGCTGGGCGACAGCGGCAACGCACCGGCGCGCCCGCACTTTGCCGAATACCTGGTGCGTGCCGGGCACGTCAAGGACCGCGGCGAGGCGTTTCGCAAGTGGCTGGGGGCGGGCAAGCTGGGCGACGTCAAGCAGCATTGGCCCACCCTTGATGAAACCGTTGCCACGCTGCGCCAGTCCAAAGCCTGGGTGAGCCTGGCCCATCCCATGCACTACGACCTGACCCGCAGCAAGCGCAGGCGGCTGATTGCCGACTATATTCAGGCAGGTGGGCAGGCGCTTGAAGTGGTCAACGGGATGATGCCTGCCGAGCAGGTGGGCACCCTGTCCATCCTTACCCGTGAGTTCGGCCTGCTGGCAAGCGCTGGCAGTGACTTCCACGGCCCCGGCACCTGGGGCGAGATCGGTGCCTACCGGCCTTTGCCCGAGGACCTGCCGCCTTTGTGGCGCCGATTCAGCCATGAACAGCCTATTACGGTATGAACAGGACGACTACGTGAGCCAATTTTTCCAGATTCATCCGGAGAACCCCCAGCCGCGGCTGATCCGCCAGGCGGTAGAGATCATCCGCAAGGGGGGCGTGGTGGTGTACCCCACCGATTCGGCCTATGCGTTGGGTTGCCAGATCGGCGACAAGGCGGCGATCGAGCGTGTCCGGCGCCTGCGTGGCCTGGACAAGACCCACAACTTCACCCTGATGTGCTGCGACATGTCGCAACTGGGGTTGTATGCCAAGGTCGATACCGGCACCTTCCGCCTGCTCAAGGCGCACGTGCCTGGGCCGTACACCTTCATCCTCAACGGCACCCGCGAAGTGCCCCGCCTGCTGCTGCACGAAAAACGCCGCACCATCGGCCTGCGGGTACCAGACCACGCCATTACCCTGGCGTTGCTGGCTGAGCTGGGCGAGCCGCTGATGAGCGTGAGCCTGATCCTGCCTGGCGATAACGAGCCGATGACCGACCCTTACGAAATTCGTGAGCGCCTGGAGCACCATGTCGACCTGGTGATCGATGGCGGTTACGGTGACCTCAAGGCGTCGACCATCATCGACCTTTCCGGCGACGAACCTGAGCTGATTCGAGAAGGCTGCGGCGACCCTGCGCCGTTCATGGCCAGCGCGTGAGCCAGCTGCAAGCGCCCGAGGCGCCGGCCACGCAGGTCGACGAGCCGCGGCAGTTGCAACTGGCCTTGGTCTACGGCGAAGCCCTGACCGAGATGCCGCTGGACCTGTACATCCCGCCAGACGCCCTGGAAGTCATCCTGGAAGCCTTCGAAGGGCCGCTGGACCTGTTGCTGTACCTGATCCGCAAGCAGAACATCGACATCCTCGACATCCCTGTGGCTGAAATCACCCGCCAGTACATGGGCTATGTGGAGCTGATGAAAAGCGTGCGCCTGGAACTGGCCGCCGAGTACCTGGTAATGGCGGCCATGCTTGCCGAGATCAAGTCGCGCATGCTGCTGCCGCGCTCGGCTGAGGCCGAGGAAGAGGAGGGTGACCCGCGCGCCGAGTTGATCCGCCGGCTGCAAGAGTACGAGCGTTTCAAGGCCGCAGCCGAAGGCATCGACGCGTTGCCACGGGTTGGCCGTGAGGTGCGGGTGCCGCGCCTGGAGGCACCGCAGGCCAAGGTGCGCAAGCTGTTGCCGCAGGTCAGCCTGGAAGAGCTGCTGGTGTCCATGGCCGAGGTGATGCGGCGCAACGACCTGTTCGAGAGCCACCAGATCAGCCGTGAAACGCTGTCCACCCGGGAGCGCATGAGCCAGGTGCTGGAGCGCCTCAAGGGCGGTGCTTTCGTGCCGTTCGTCGAGCTGTTCGGGCACGACGAGGGCAAGCTGGGGGTAGTGGTCACCTTCATGGCGATTCTCGAACTGGTGAAGGAAGCGCTGATCGAACTGGTGCAGAATGAACCCTTCGCCGCCATCCACGTGCGGCTTCGCCCGGCGCTTGTTGAAGAACCCGATGAACCTGAATGAACCCCGCGACCTGGCGTCGCTGATCGAAGCCTTCCTGCTGGCGTCGGGCAAACCGCAATCACTGGAGCGTCTGTTCGAGTTGTTCGAGGAAGCCGAGCGCCCCGAGCCCAAGGTTTTCAGGCAGGCGCTGGAGGTGCTGGGCAAATCGTGCAACGGCCGCGCTTTCGAGCTCAAGGAGGTGGCCAGCGGCTACCGCCTGCAAATTCGCGAAGCCTACGCCCCCTGGGTCGGCCGCTTGTGGGAAGAGCGCCCGCAGCGCTATTCGCGTGCCTTGCTGGAAACCCTGGCGTTGATCGCCTATCGCCAGCCGATCACCCGTGGCGAGATCGAGGATGTGCGCGGGGTGGCGGTGAACAGCAATATCATCAAGACCCTGATGGAGCGCGAGTGGATACGCGTGGTGGGCTACCGCGAGGTGCCCGGCCGGCCGGCGATGTTCGCCACCACCAAGGCGTTCCTGGACCACTTCAACCTCAAGAGCCTGGAGCAGTTGCCAGCGTTGGCCGAGTTGCGCGAGCTGCAGCCTGAGCCGCTGCTCGACCCGGATGATGCACCGGTACCGGCCCACCTGCAGGCCCTGGCCGATGCCAGCCTGGGCGAGCAGGAAGCGGTTGACGAGCCGAAGGAGGAAACCAGCTTCCGCAGCTTGCTGGTGGAGCTGGATGCCATGGAAGAAGGGCTGAAGACCGACTTTGACGATTTGCGTGGGCAAGCACCTGAGGCCGCGGTGGAAGAAGAGGGCAAGCTGCAGCCCTGATCGTGCAGTTGCCTGTAGCGGCCCTGCGCGGCAAGCCCCTCACCGTTGGGCAGAAACCTCTCGTTGCCCCCGCAAAACCTTCTAACCTGCAGTGCGTTCCCCCGCCGAACCGCGTATGATGCGCGGCCTTTTGGCGCATTCGTCGCCAGAAACCCTTTGTCATTCCTACACCGGGAGGTGCCCAGATGAGTGAGCAAGACCTGCAAGACACCGCAATTACCCCGCCGTCCGGCGAAAAACTGCAGAAAGTGCTGGCCCGCATCGGCGTGGGCTCGCGCCGTGACGTCGAGGCCTGGATCAGCCAGGGCCGGATCAAGGTCAACGGCGTCGCGGCTACCCTCGGCCAACGCGTCGACCTGCACGATGCCATTGCCGTTGACGGCAAGCTGATCAAGCGCGAGGAGGCTGCCGAGGCCACCCGCCGGGTGATCATGTACAACAAACCCGATGGCGAGATCTGCACCCGTGACGACCCGGAAGGCCGCCCGACCGTGTTCGATCGCCTGCCGCGGCCAAAAGAAGGCCGTTGGATCAACATTGGCCGACTGGACATCAACACCACCGGCCTGCTGCTGTTCACCACCGACGGTGAACTGGCCAACCGCCTGATGCACCCGTCCTACGAGATGGACCGCGAGTACGCGGTGCGTGTGCGTGGTGAAGTCGATGACGAGATGATCGAGCGCCTGAAGGCCGGTGTGATGCTCGAAGACGGCCCGGCCAAGTTCACCGACATCCAGAAGGCACCCGGTGGCGAAGGTTTCAACCACTGGTACCACTGCGTGGTGATGGAAGGCCGTAACCGCGAGGTGCGTCGCCTGTGGGAATCCCAGGGCATGGTGGTCAGCCGCCTGAAGCGCGTGCGCTTCGGCCCGGTGTTCCTCAACTCCGACCTGCCGATGGGCCGCTGGCGGGAAATGTCCCAGGGCGAAATCGACATCCTGGCCGCTGAAGTCGGCTTGCAGCCGGTTGCGCTGCCAGCCTTGAACCTCAAGGCCAAGGACAAGATGGAGCGCCTGCAGCGCAAATCGTCCCGCCCGCTGGGCCGTGGCGAGCGCGTGCGCAACCTGCGCCCGGCCCACGAAGGTGCTGCCGCTGGCGAGCGCCCGGCACGCCAGCCGCGTGAAGAAGCGCCACGCAAAGGCAACCGCGGCAGCGCCGTGGCCGAGCGCCCAAGCGAAATGCGCAAGCGCCCAGCCAAGCCTGAAGGTGACAAGCCTGCCGGCCGTGGCCGCGGCAAACCGCGTGGCTGATTGGCCTAGTTAAGTCATTTGGGGCCGCTTTGCGGCCCTTCGCGGGCACGCCCGCTCCCACATCTTGAGTGGGAGCGGGCGTGCCCGCGAAGGGCTGCAAGGCAGCCCCAAGACACTGAAGCAAAAGAATTTTTCGGACGACTGGCAAGTCCTCGAACCACCCCGTAAAGAAATGTGTACAAAATCAGCCGATTTCCGTTCGCCTTTCGGAATACGCCCCGGCCTGTCAAAAAAACTTGCCGCTGCCAATGCTGCAAGCCCCCCACGCCAATCCCCACCACCCTTGCCCAAACCCCCTTGCCCACGGTGTTATAGCCGCTATTGCCGTGTGCAACAGCCGGTCCACAGCGCCTGGCTGACAAAACAACAAATGGAGGCGCCATGTACGCCGATCACTCCGCCTTTGAAGGCCCATACCACAGGATCGCTGCGTTTTTTCCCGAGGAAAGGATGCAACGCGTTGACGCCTGCGCGTTTGCAGGGGTATACAGTGCGCCGCGTTTTACCTGTGACCCCCTTGCGTACCGCGCACTCTTGATCACGCCTGGTTGACCCGCCCCGGCGGCACCTGAGGTCGAGAAACCCAAGGTAACCACCTTGCCCATTCCGCTGCGCCACGAGCGCGGTGGGTCCGATTCCGTCACAGATAAAAACAATGCAGGTGACTTCGTTCATGAGTGGACAAAACATGCATTCAGGCGAGCTCAAGCGGGGCCTGAAGAACCGTCACATCCAGTTGATCGCCCTCGGCGGCGCAATTGGTACCGGCCTGTTCCTCGGCTCGGCAGGCGTGATGAAATCCGCCGGCCCGTCGATGATCCTCGGTTACGCCATCTGCGGCTTCATCGCCTTCATGATCATGCGCCAGCTTGGCGAGATGATCGTCGAGGAGCCGGTGGCCGGCTCATTCAGCCATTTTGCCCACACCTACTGGGGCGGCTTCGCCGGTTTCCTGTCTGGCTGGAACTGCTGGGTGCTGTACATCCTGGTGGGCATGTCGGAGCTGTCGGCGGTTGGCAAGTATGTCCACTACTGGTGGCCGGAAATCCCGACCTGGGTTACCGCAGCCGCCTTCTTCGTGCTGATCAACGCCATCAACCTGATGAACGTGAAGTTCTTCGGTGAAGCCGAATTCTGGTTCGCCATCATCAAGGTGGTCGCCATCGTCAGCATGATCGGCCTGGGCGCCTACCTGCTGACCAGCGGCAGCGGCGGCCCGGAGGCCACCGTCGCCAACCTGTGGTCGCACGGCGGGTTCTTCCCCAATGGCGTCAGCGGCCTGGTCATGGCCCTGGCCTTCATCATGTTCTCGTTCGGTGGCCTGGAAATGCTCGGGTTCACCGCTGCCGAGGCCGACAAGCCCAAGACCGTGATCCCCAAGGCGATCAACCAAGTCATCTACCGTATCCTGATCTTCTACGTGGGTGCGTTGGTGGTGCTGCTGTCGCTGACCCCGTGGGACAACCTGGTGGCCAGCATCGACGCCTCGGGCGGCAGTTATGGCAGCAGCCCATTCGTGCAGGTGTTCTCGCTGCTGGGCAGTGACGTGGCCGCCAACCTGCTGAATTTCGTGGTGCTGACGGCCGCGCTGTCGGTGTACAACAGCGGCACCTACTGCAATGCCCGCATGCTGCTGGGCATGGCCGAGCAGGGCGATGCCCCGGCAGCGCTGGCCAAGGTCGACAAACGCGGCGTGCCGGTGCGCTCGATTCTGGTGTCGGCAGCGGTGACCTTCGTGGCCGTGCTGCTCAACTACCTGATGCCGCAAAATGCCTTGGAACTGCTGATGTCGCTGGTGGTGGCTACCTTGGTGATCAACTGGGCGATGATCAGCTATTCGCACCTGAAATTCCGCCAGCACCTTGACCGCACCGGCCAGAAGCCGCTGTTCAAGGCGCTGTGGTACCCCTATGGCAACTATGTGGTGCTGGCCTTCGTAGTGCTGATTCTCGGCATCATGCTGATGATTCCAGGCATTCAGGTGTCGGTGTACGCGATCCCGATCTGGCTGTTTGCGATGTTCGTGGTGTACATGGTCAAGCCACGTCGGCGGCTGAATACCGGTGGGGTTGCTGGAACCGTAGCCAAGTAAGGCTCTGCAGGATATTGAGAAACCCGAAGCCAGGGACTGGCTTCGGGTTTTTTATTGCCTGTTTGGGCCCTATCGCTGGCAAGCCAGCTCCCACAGGGATCGCATCAGGGCTGACAGGTGCTTGCCACAAGGTATGCAGCGCCTGTTAGAGCGAGCGCCGCCCGCGCGGCGCATCGCGAGCTGCGCTCGCTCCTACGTTTGTTTCGGGCCAATTATTCCTGTGGGATTTGCGCGCGAACGCCTTGGTGCATGCCTCAAAATCGCGTCGTACGAACAAAGCGGCCGCGCGCATCTGGCACAGGGGTTACTGGCCCGAAACAAACGTAGGAGCGAGCGCAGCTCGCGATGCGCCGCGCGGGCGGCGCTCAATCTCACAGGCAGTGAAGATGCAGCGGCTACCCTTGCCAGGAACCATAGAATCTCCCACAGGGATCGCATCAGGGCTGACAGGTGTTTGCCACAAGGTATGCAGCGCCTGTTAGAGCGAGCGCCGCCCGCGCGGCGCAATCGCGAGCTGCGCTCGCTCCTACGTTTGTTTCGGGCCAATTATTCCTGTGGGATTTGCGCGCGAACGCCTTGGCGCATGCCTCAAAATCGCGTCGTACGAACAAAGCGGCCGCGCGCATCTGGCACAGGGGTTACTGGCCCGAAACAAACGTAGGAGCGAGCGCAGCTCGCGATGCGCCGCGCGGGCGGCGCTCGATCTCACAGCCGCTGAAGATGCTGCGGCTACCCTTGCCAGAAACCATAGAATCTCCCACAGGTACTGCACAGGGCTTGGGGCCTATGCGGTCGAGGCAGGACTCAGATCTGCTCCAGCAACCACCCCCTGAACGCCCGCAACGACGGTAATGCCTCATTCCTCGGCGGGTAGATCAGGTAGTAACTGCGCTGGCTGGCAAAAGCTGCCCCGGGGCTGTGCAGTTCACCCTTGGCCAGTTCTTCTTCCACGAGAATGCGCGGCACCAGCCCGATGCCGATCCCGGCGCGCACGGCCTGGATCAGGTGCGAGGTGAGCTCGAAACTAGGCCCCAGGCGCATCGCCCGGTGCGGCAGGCCATGGTGGGAAAACCACTCGCCCCAGGCGTGCGGGTTGTTGGCCACGTTCAGCAGCACCTCTTCGCTGATGCTGGCGGGGCTCCAGCCCTGGCGGTCGGCGCTGGCCTGCGGCGGTACGATCACCACCAGTTCCTCGGCATGCAGGCGATGGCAGACCAGCCCGGGCAGGTCGTGGCTGGCCACGCCAATGGCGGCATCGATCTCGCTGGTTTCGAAATTGATGGCTTCGATGCGTGAATGAATGTGCACCAGCATGCCTGGGTGCGCGCTGTAGAACGCATGCAAGCGCGGCAACAGCCATTTGGAGCCGAAGGTGGGCAGGGTGGCCAGGCGCAAGGTGCCGACCCCGGACTGGTAAGCCAGCGCCTGCAGGGTGGCGCTGCGGATGCGCCCCAGCGCCTCGCTGAGCTCGCCCTGGTACAGCCGGCCGACATCAGTCAGCTGCACCTGGCGCCCTTCACGGCGGAACAGGGTCAGGCCCAGTTGTTGTTCCAGCGCCTGCACCTGGCGGCTGACCGCGCTCTGGGTCAGTGACAGTTCGGCTGCGGCGCGGGTGTAGCTTTCATGCCGGGCGGCGGCCTCGAATGCCAGCAGCAGCGACATGGACGGAGTCAGGTGGCGGTAATTCATTCATAAAAGTCATTGATAGCGGCAGGATTATCCGTTTGCCCCTGAGCGCAAACTACAGGAACATTGGCTTATACGTCACCCCCGCCTGGTTTGACCCATGCCGGGGCGACAGGAATCCCGTGAATAGCCAATATCAAGAGGCCATCCTTCGATGATCGCCCAGCTGCCAACCGTTGCACCCAGCGCCAACTACCCCGAATTCCTCGAAGCCCTGCGCAACAGCGGCTTCCGTGGCCAGATCAGCGCCGACTACGCGACCCGCACGGTGTTGGCCACCGACAACTCGATCTATCAGCGCCTGCCGCAGGCTGCGGTGTTCCCGCTGGATGCCGACGATGTGGCGCGCGTGGCCACGCTGATGGCCGAAGCACGCTTTCGGCACGTCAAGCTCACCCCGCGCGGCGGGGGCACCGGCACCAACGGCCAGTCGCTGACCGATGGCATTGTCGTCGACCTGTCGCGGCACATGAACAACATCCTCGAAATCAATGTCGAGGAGCGCTGGGTGCGGGTGCAGGCCGGCACCGTGAAGGACCAGCTCAATGCTGCGCTCAAGCCGTACGGGCTGTTCTTCGCCCCTGAGCTGTCCACGTCCAACCGCGCCACCGTCGGCGGCATGATCAACACCGACGCCAGCGGTCAGGGCAGCTGCACTTATGGCAAAACCCGCGACCACGTACTGGAGTTGCACAGCGTGCTGCTCGGTGGCGAGCGCCTGCACAGCCTGCCGATCGATGAGGCCGCGCTGGAGCAGGCCTGTGCCGCGCCTGGCCGGGTGGGCGAGGTGTACCGCATGGCGCGGGACATCCAGCAAACCCAGGGCGACCTGATCGAGCGCACCTTCCCCAAGCTCAACCGCTGCCTGACCGGCTACGACCTGGCGCACCTGCGCGACGAACAGGGCCGTTTCAACCTTAATAGCGTGCTGTGCGGTGCCGAGGGCTCGCTTGGGTATGTGGTCGAAGCCAAGCTCAATGTGCTGCCGATCCCCAAGTACGCGGTACTGGTCAATGTGCGCTACACCAGCTTCATGGATGCCCTGCGCGACGCCAATGCGCTGATGGCGCACAAGCCGCTGTCCATCGAAACCGTGGACTCCAAGGTGCTCATGCTGGCGATGAAGGATATCGTCTGGCACAGCGTTGCCGAATACTTCCCGGCCGACCCCGAGCGGCCGACCCTGGGCATCAACCTGGTGGAGTTCTGCGGGGACGAGCCGGCGCAGGTCAATGCCAAGGTGCAGGCGTTCATCCAGCACCTGCAGAGCGACACCAGTGTCGAGCGCCTGGGCCACACGCTGGCCGAGGGTTCCGAGGCCGTCACCCGTGTCTACACCATGCGCAAGCGCTCGGTGGGCCTGCTGGGTAACGTCGAGGGCGAGGTGCGCCCGCAACCTTTCGTCGAGGACACCGCGGTGCCGCCGGAGCAACTGGCCGACTACATCGCCGACTTCCGGGCCTTGCTCGATGGTTACGGCCTGGCCTACGGCATGTTCGGCCACGTGGATGCCGGCGTGCTGCACGTGCGCCCCGCGCTGGACATGAAAGACCCGGCCCAGGCCGCGCTGGTCAAGCCGATTTCCGATGCGGTGGCGGCACTGACCAAACGCTATGGCGGCCTGTTGTGGGGCGAGCATGGCAAGGGCCTGCGTTCGGAGTACGTGCCGGAGTATTTCGGCGAACTGTACCCAGCACTGCAGCGCCTGAAGGGCGCCTTCGACCCGCATAACCAGCTGAACCCGGGCAAGATCTGCACGCCGCCCGACAGCGCCGAAGGCCTGACCAAGGTCGATGGCGTGACCCTGCGCGGCGACCTGGACCGCAGCATCGACGAACGGGTCTGGCAAGACTTCGGCAGCGCCGTGCACTGCAATGGCAACGGCGCCTGCTACAACTACGACCCCAACGACGCCATGTGCCCCTCATGGAAAGCCACCCGTGAGCGCCAGCACTCGCCCAAGGGCCGTGCCTCGCTGATGCGCGAATGGCTGCGCCTGCAGGGCGAAGCGAACATCGACGTGCTGGCTGCGGCGCGTAACAAGGTCTCGTGGCTCAAGGGCCTGCCGGCGCGCCTGCGCAACAACCGCGCGCGCAACCAGGGCCAGGCCGACTTCTCCCATGAGGTGTATGACGCCATGGCCGGCTGCCTGGCGTGCAAGTCCTGCGCTGGGCAGTGCCCGATCAAGGTCAACGTGCCGGACTTCCGCTCGCGCTTTCTCGAGCTGTACCACGGCCGTTATCAGCGCCCGCTGCGCGACTACCTGATCGGCTCGCTGGAGTTCACCATCCCCTACCTGGCACACGCACCGGGGCTGTACAACGCGGTGATGGGGTCGAAATGGGTGAGCAGGCTGCTGGCCGAAAAGGTCGGCATGGTCGACAGCCCATTGATCAGCCGCTTCAACTTCCAGGCCACCCTGACCCGCTGCCGTGTTGGCGTGGCCACGGTGCCGGCGCTGCGCGAACTGACCCCGGCCCAGCGCGAGCGCAGCATCGTGCTGGTGCAGGATGCCTTCACCCGTTACTTCGAAACGCCGTTGCTTTCGGCGTTCATCGACCTGGCCAACCGCCTCGGCCACCGGGTGTTCCTGGCGCCGTATAGCGCCAACGGCAAGCCGCTGCATGTGCAGGGGTTCCTCGGTGCATTCGCCAAGGCGGCGATCCGCAATGCCAGCCAGCTCAAGGCCCTGGCCGATTGCGGCGTGCCGCTGGTGGGCCTGGACCCGGCCATGACCCTGGTGTACCGCCAGGAGTACCAGAAGGTTCCGGGCATGGACGGTTGCCCGCAGGTGCTGCTGCCGCAGGAATGGCTGATGAATGTGCTGCCCGAACAGGCACCGACCGCGCCGGGCAACTTCCGCCTGATGGCGCACTGCACCGAGAAGACCAATGTGCCGGCCAGTACCCGCCAATGGGAGCAGGTGTTTGCCCGTTTGGGGCTGAAGCTGGTGACCGAGGCCACTGGCTGCTGCGGTATGTCCGGTACCTATGGGCATGAGGCGCGCAACCAGGAAACCTCGCGGACCATCTTCGAGCAAAGCTGGGCCACCAAGCTGGACAAGGAGGGCGAACCTTTGGCTACCGGGTATTCGTGCCGCAGCCAAGTCAAGCGCATGACCGAACGCCAGATGCGCCACCCGCTGGAAGTGGTGTTGCAGTACGCTCAGCGCTGACCTTCAGCGGCGCGGGCTGCCTTGCAGCCCAGCGCGGCGTCGTTTTACCGCGCCCGGGCCTGTTGAGCCTGCCGATACAGATACAGGCTCAGCAGCAACCCACAGGCCGCAGCGGCGGCGGCAAACAGAAACATCGAGGCAAACCCGAACCCGGCCGCCACTGCGCCCACCAGAGGCCCGGTTACCCCCAGCGACAAGTCGATGAACAGCGAATACGCCCCCACCGCCGCCCCGCGGTTGGCCGCCGAGACCTGGTTCACTGCCTCAACGCCCAGCGCCGGGAATACCAGCGAAAAGCCAAACCCGCTCAGTGCTGCCCCAGCCAGCGCCAGCTCCGCGCTGGGCGCCAGCCACAGCATCAGCAGCCCCAGCGTTTCTACCGCAAGGCAGGCAATGGCCACGCGAAACCCGCCAATCCGGTTGATCAGGTTGCCGAACAGCAGGCGAGCACTGATGAAACTGGCACCGAACAGGCTCAAGGTGAGTGCTGCGTTGGCCCAGCCCTGGCTGGCGTAATACAGGGTGATGAAGGTGGCGATGGTGCCAAAGCCGATCGAGCCCAGGGCCAGCCCCGAGCCATGCGGGAAGACTTTGCCCAGCACGCTCAGGAACGGCAGGCGCACGCCATGGACGATGGGCGCAGCCTGTTTGGGCCAGGCCAGCAGCAGGCCGACCGCGCACAGCAGGATGATGCTCAGGCCCATGCTCCATAGCCCAAGGCCCTTGACCATCAGTACGCCCAGCGGCGCGCCGATGGCCAGGGCGCCGTAGCTGGCAATACCGTTCCAGGAAATGACTTTGGCCGTGTTGGCAGCCCCGACCCGGCCGATGCCCCAGCCTATCGAGCCCGAACCCACCAGGCTTTCGGCGCTGCCCAGCACCAGTCGGCCAGCCAGCAGGCAGGCCAGGCTCCACCCGGGCAGGTGGGTCAGGAAGGCGCAGGCCAGCATGAACACGCCGCTGATGCCGCAGCCGGCAAGGCCGTAGATCACGGCTTTCTTGCTGCCATGGTTGTCGATGATGCGGCTGGCGGCAGGGCGGCTGAGCAGGGTCGCCAGGTACTGCACGCTGATCACCAGGCCGGCGACGACGGTACTGAAACCCAGGTCGTTGTGTACGTAGCCGGGCAGTACGGCCAGCGGAATGCCGATGTTCAGGTAGCCAATGAAGGTGAACAGAACGATGGAGACGACTTGCAGGGTGACCGCAAGGGGGCGGGGTGAGTCGGGCATGAGGGCCTACATGGGTTCTGGACGGTGTGAAAACGTGCTGACGGGGGTGGCCCGCAGGTCAGCCGTTTTCACACAGTCGGGGATGCGCAGTTAGTCCTGGTCAGCGCTGGATTGATCGTCACCATCCTGCTCGACGGCAGCTGCCGGTTCGGCGTGGGCGGTCACGGTTGGCTCTTCTGGGTTCAGGCTTGGGAAGGGAAGATTCGGGATCTCATGCATCTCGTCGTTCCTCGCAAGTGTGAGTGAAAAGTCTGCGCCAGGCGCGTTTGAAGCTTTACAAAGCTGGGGCAGGATACACAAGTCTGGATGACAGTTTGGTTTTTTTCCCGCTCGCCGGTCGGGTTTGCGGGCGAACAGCGCACAACATCTGGCCGAAAAACGGCGGCTTTGTGGCGCGTTCGCCCGCCAGGCAGGGGTGGGCGCAGGGCACCGGCCTTGCCGGTGTCAGTGGGGCAGCCGCGGCTTTATTTGCGGCCTTCAGCCGATTCCGCCACCTTGTCGGTGCGCGCACACATGATGAAGTCGTTGCGGTGCAGGCCCTTGATCGAGTGGCTCCACCAGGTCACGGTCACCTTGCCCCACTCGGTCAGCAGCCCGGGGTGGTGGCCTTCGGCTTCGGCGATTTCGCCAACGGCATTGGTGAACGCCAAGGCGTGCTTGAAGTTCTTGAACAGGAAGACGCGCTCGAGCTCCATATGGCCGTCACGTACTTCGATGTTCCAGTCCGGGATCTCGCGAATCAGTTCTGCCAGCTCTTCGTCGGTGACTTTCGGCGCGTCGGCGCGGCAGGCTTCGCAATGGGCTTGGTTCAAGGCATTCATGGAATAGTTTCCGCTTCGAGTTGTTATCGGCAAGGTCGCTCAGGCAGCAACCTTGGGTGGAAATTTAGGCGCATGCAGGCCCAGCTGCATGGCGGTGTGGACCATACCCATGATGTCCTCGTGGGCCAGGTCGAACAGGCGTTTCATGTTCGGCAGCACGAAGTACAGGGGCTGCAGGATGTCGATGCGGTACGGTGTACGCATGGCTTCGACGGGGTCGAAGGCCTGGTGCTCGGGTTCGCCAGACAAGCAATATACGGTTTCTTTGGGCGATGAAAGAATGCCGCCGCCGTAGATTTTGCAGCCTTGGGCGGTTTCCATCAGGCCGAATTCGATGGTCATCCAGTACAGGCGGGCCAGGTACACCCGTTGTTCCTTGGTCGCGGCCAGGCCCAGCTTGCCATAGGTGTGGGTGAATTCAGCGAACCAGGGGTTGGTCAGCAGCGGGCAGTGGCCAAAGATCTCGTGGAAGATGTCTGGTTCCTGCAGGTAGTCCAACTCCTGCGGGGTGCGAATGAAGGTCGCGACCGGGAAGCGCTTGCTGGCCAGCAGCTCGAAAAAGGTCTGGAAGGGGATCAGGGCAGGTACCCGGGCCACCTGCCAACCGGTGGTGGCGCCCAGCACCTTGTTGATTTCACCCAACTGCGGAATGCGCTCATGGGGTAGGTTGAGTTGCTCGATACCGTCCAGGTATTCCTGGCACGCGCGGCCTTCGATCACCTTCAGCTGGCGGGTGATCAGGGTATTCCACACAGCGTGCTCTTGCTGGGGATAATCGATAAAACCATGCGCATCGGGCTCGCGGGCCACGTAGTGCGTCTGTTTCATAGGGCTCTCCTGGTGAGGGCTTTCTTGTTATGTACGGCACATAACCAAGCATTAGGCTTTTGCTCACCGCTTTGCACGGGGGTCTGGCTGCGTTGAAATGCCTTACGGGTTGAATATCGTAACGAAAATTTTACAAATTTCGCGAGAGCGCGGAAAATACGCCGTATTCGGCTGGCGTTTGTTCGGCTTTTGTCAGCTTATCTTTACGAATTTTCTGCGCTGTGTTGAAAAACATCGGCGTCGCGAGAGCCCTCATGCGTATCAAAGTGCACTGCCAGAATCGCATTGGCATCCTGCGGGACATCCTCAACCTGCTTGTCGAGTACGGCATCAACGTGCTGCGCGGCGAGGTGGGGGGTGACCATGGCAACGCCATCTACCTGCACTGCCCGAACCTGGTCAATTTGCAGTTCCAGGCCCTGCGCCCGAAGTTCGAGGCCATTGCCGGGGTATTCGGCGTAAAGCGCGTGGGGCTGATGCCCAGCGAGCGCCGGCACATGGAGCTGAATGCGCTACTGGGGGCCTTGGACTTCCCGGTGCTGTCGGTAGACATGGGCGGCAGCATCGTTGCGGCCAACCGTGCCGCAGCGCAGCTGTTGGGGGTACGCGTGGACGAGGTGCCGGGCATGCCATTGGCCCGCTACGTCGAAGATTTCGACCTGCCGGAGCTGGTGCGGGCCAACAAGTCGCGTATCAACGGCCTGCGCATCCAGGTCAAGGGTGATGTGTTCCTGGCCGATATCGCGCCGCTGCAGTCCGAGCATGACGAGAGCGAGGCGCTGGCCGGTGCCGTGCTTACCCTGCACCGTGCCGACCGCATTGGCGAGCGCATCTACAACGTGCGCAAGCAGGAGTTGCGGGGTTTCGACAGCATCTTCCAGAGTTCGCGGGTGATGGCAGCCGTGGTGCGTGAAGCGCGGCGCATGGCGCCGCTGGATGCGCCGTTGCTGATCGAGGGCGAGACCGGCACCGGCAAGGAGCTGCTGGCGCGGGCGTGCCACCTGGCCAGCCCGCGCGGGCAGTCGCCATTGATGGCACTCAACTGTGCCGGGTTGCCAGAGTCGATGGCCGAGACCGAGCTGTTCGGCTATGGCCCGGGGGCATTCGAAGGGGCGCGGGCCGAGGGCAAGCTTGGGTTACTGGAACTGACTGCGGGGGGCACCTTGTTCCTTGACGGGGTGGGGGAGATGAGCCCGCGCCTGCAGGTCAAGCTGCTGCGCTTCCTGCAGGACGGTTGCTTCCGCCGGGTCGGCAGCGATGAAGAGGTATACCTGGATGTACGGGTGATCTGCGCCACCCAGGTTGACTTGTCCGAATTGTGTGCCCGTGGTGAATTCCGCCAGGACTTGTATCACCGCCTCAACGTGTTGTCGCTGCACATTCCGCCTTTGCGCGAGTGCATGGATGGCCTGGAAGGGCTGGTGCAGCATTTTCTTGATCAGGCCAGCCGGCAGATCGGCTGCGCCTTGCCACGTTTGGCGCCGGCCGCTATGGACAAACTTGGGCAGTATCATTGGCCGGGTAATGTTAGGCAGTTGGAGAACGTTTTGTTCCAGGCGGTTTCATTATGCGAAGGCGGCGTGGTCAAGAGCGAGCATATTCGTTTGCCGGATTATGGCGTGCGCCAACCGCTGGGTGATTTTTCGCTGGAAGGGGATCTTTCGCAGATCGTCGGGCGCTTTGAAAAAGCGGTGCTGGAAAGTTTGATGGGCGAGTTTTCCAGTAGCCGGGCACTGGGAAAAAGATTGGGTGTTTCACATACCACCATTGCCAACAAGTTGAGAGATTATTCACTTAACAAGTCGGGCGATTAGGGGGCGGGCAACAACGTTGGCACTGCTTTCAAGTTACAGGTATTGTGTCGCGAAGGGGCCCCGCAGGGCCCCGATTCAAGGTCTTCACCCGTTAGAGCAGCCGTTCCCCATCACGCGGTATTCGAGGATATGCTTCTGCCCTTGGGAGTCCTCGTAGGTCATGCGCGCTGGCACGACTTCGCACACATTGGGCACTTCGCTCATGGAAATGACGCGGGCAATGTCCAGGTGCTGAGAGTAACTGTATTGTTCAACCGGAATCTGCTCGGCATCTTTGGCTTCATCGGCCAGTGCCGCGCCGCAAAGACTACCCAGTACCAATACCAGTAAAGCTTTCATTTCAAATATACCTGTCTAAGGTCGTGAGGGGGCGCGCGACGCTTGTGGCGCCGCGTGTACATCAAGTTTCAACTAACCAGATAAAGGGAGATCAACGTGTGCCTTCGTGGGGGCTGTTACCAGTTGTTAATCGCCTTGCCGTTGCTGGCGAAGTGAATTTTATGGCCGCCACCCGGGCCGAAACAGGGGGTGTTTTGATAAAGTCTTTTAACAGAATCTGTAACAATCCATCGGTCCGTACGTTCAGCGGCATGCCAGGCAAGCTGTAAGGCCTGCGCCAGAGCCTTCTGCCGGTACGGCCGTACCAAATTACTACCAACGTCGAATGGCTTTTGTTGCTCTGGTACAGTTACAAACGGTCCCATACAAAAACAACTATTACACCGAGGTAACACAGATGAGTGCGGCTCCACTGTATCCCGTTCGTCCCGAGGTTGCGGCCACTACGCTGACCGACGAGGCCACTTACAAGGCCATGTACCAGCAATCGGTGATCAACCCGGACGGCTTCTGGCGCGAGCAGGCCCAGCGTATCGACTGGATCAAGCCGTTCACCAAGGTCAAGCAGACCTCGTTCGACGACCACCACGTCGATATCAAATGGTTCGCCGACGGCACTCTGAACGTTTCCTCCAACTGCCTGGACCGTCACCTCGAAGAGCGCGGTGACCAGCTGGCGATCATCTGGGAAGGTGACGACCCTTCCGAGCACCGCAACATTACCTACCGCGAACTGCACGAGCAGGTCTGCAAGTTTGCCAACGCCCTGCGTGGCCAGGACGTGCACCGTGGTGACGTGGTCACCATCTACATGCCGATGATCCCCGAAGCCGTGGTCGCCATGCTGGCCTGTGCACGCATCGGGGCGATCCATTCGGTGGTGTTCGGCGGCTTCTCGCCCGAGGCGCTGGCCGGTCGGATCATCGACTGCAAGTCCAAGGTGGTGATCACTGCCGACGAGGGCCTGCGCGGTGGTCGTCGTACCCCACTCAAGGCCAACGTCGACCTGGCGCTGACCAATCCTGAAACCAACAGCGTGCAGAAAATCATCGTGTGCAAGCGCACCGGTGGCGACATCGCCTGGCACCAGCACCGCGACATCTGGTACGAAGACCTGATGAAGGTGGCTTCCAGCCATTGCGCGCCGAAAGAAATGGGCGCCGAAGAGGCGCTGTTCATCCTGTACACCTCGGGTTCCACCGGCAAGCCAAAAGGGGTGCTGCACACCACGGGCGGTTACCTGGTGTATGCCGCGCTGACCCATGAGCGCGTGTTCGACTACCGCCACGGTGAGGTGTACTGGTGCACCGCGGACGTGGGCTGGGTCACTGGCCACAGCTATATCGTCTACGGCCCGCTGGCCAACGGCGCCACCACCTTGCTGTTCGAGGGCGTGCCGAACTACCCGGACATCACCCGGGTGTCGAAGATCATCGACAAGCACAAGGTCAACATCCTCTACACCGCACCAACCGCCATCCGCGCCATGATGGCCGAAGGGCAGGCCGCTGTAGCCGGGGCCGATGGCTCCAGCCTGCGCCTGCTGGGGTCGGTGGGCGAGCCGATCAACCCGGAAGCGTGGAGCTGGTACTACAAGGCCGTGGGCAAGGAGCGCTGCCCGATCGTCGACACCTGGTGGCAGACCGAAACCGGCGGCATCCTGATCAGCCCGCTGCCGGGTGCCACCGGCCTGAAACCAGGGTCTGCAACCCGGCCGTTCTTCGGCGTGGTCCCGGCACTGGTGGACAACCTGGGCAACCTGATCGACGGTGCGGCCGAGGGCAACCTGGTGATCCTCGATTCCTGGCCTGGCCAGTCGCGTTCGCTGTATGGCGACCACGACCGTTTCGTGGATACCTATTTCAAGACCTTCCGCGGGATGTACTTCACCGGCGACGGCGCGCGCCGGGACGAGGACGGTTACTACTGGATCACCGGTCGCGTGGATGACGTGCTCAACGTGTCGGGCCACCGCATGGGCACGGCCGAGATCGAGAGTGCCATGGTGGCGCACGCCAAGGTGGCCGAAGCTGCAGTGGTGGGTGTGCCGCACGACATCAAGGGGCAGGGCATTTACGTGTATGTCACCCTCAATGCGGGTGTCGAGGCCAGCGAGCAGTTGCGCCTGGAATTGAAGAACTGGGTGCGCAAGGAAATCGGCCCTATCGCTTCCCCGGATGTGATCCAGTGGGCGCCTGGGTTGCCCAAGACCCGCTCCGGCAAGATCATGCGCCGCATCCTGCGCAAGATTGCCACCGGTGAGTACGACGCGCTGGGCGATATCTCGACCCTGGCCGACCCTGGGGTGGTGCAGCACCTGATCGATACCCACAAGGCGATGAGCCTGGCTTCGGCCTGATGGCGGCCCCGCGGGTGCGCTGAATGGCAGGGGCCGCTTTGCGACCCATCGCGACGCAAGGCCGCTCCTACAGAAACCCTGCCCGGGCAACCGGCGGGGTTTTTGCTTTACTGTTACCCGACAATCATCGGTAACCGTTGTGTCACCGGTGCCGCACAATGGCGGGGCGCGGGGAAACAAAACCGGCCCATTCCAGTGCAGCTTCATGGCATTTGCAGCCGTGCCGCTCGCCCCACTTGCCGTAATTCGAGGCTTTGCCAATAATAGGCCCAGGAATTGCTAGTTCTATAGGTTCTATTTCTTGCGCTTTTGCATATTTTGCAATGGCTGTCAACATCGCCCGCGGCGGTTTCAGGCGCTTCTATAAGTAGTTGTCGCTTTGAAGAAATATCGACTACCGGGCTGTCGTTAGAATGCCACACACTCGCTCGTGGTATGCGGCCTTGGTCGAACCCTGCGCGGCTCGCGTTGTACTCATTCGCATATCGGGCAGCCGTGATCTGCCTTGTATTGCCCCGTACCGATGGAGTTACCTGATGAAGAAGCTTGCACTGCTTGGCGCCCTGGCGTTGTCCGTGTTTTCCCTGGTGTCGCAGGCCGATGAAAAGCCGTTGAAAATCGGCATCGAGGCCGCCTACCCACCTTTCGCCTTCAAACAGCCCGACGGCAGCATCGCTGGCTTCGACTACGACATCGGCAACGCCTTGTGCGAAGAGATGAAGGCCAAGTGCACCTGGGTCGAGCAAGAATTCGATGGCCTGATTCCGGCGCTGAAGGTGCGCAAGATCGACGCCATCCTGTCGTCGATGTCGATCACCGAAGACCGCAAGAAGTCGGTCGACTTCACCAAGCGCTACTACCTGACGCCGGCGCGCCTGGTCATGAAGGAAGGCACCACCGTCAGCGACAGCCTGGACGAACTCAAGGGCAAGAAGATCGGCGTACAGCGCGGCTCGATCCACGACCGCTTCGCCAATGCAGTGCTGGGCGCCAAAGGTGTCACCGTCGTGCCTTACGGCACCCAGAACGAAATCTACCTGGACGTGGCAGCCGGTCGCCTCGATGGCACCGTGGCTGACGCCACCCTGCTGGAAGACGGTTTCCTGAAAACCGACGCCGGCAAGGGCTTTGCCTTCGTAGGCCCGGCCTTCACCGACGCGAAGTACTTCGGTGACGGTATCGGCATTGCCGTACGCAAGGGCGACGACGCCAACCGCGAGCGCATCAACAAGGCCATCGATGCCATCCGCGCCAACGGCAAGTACCAGGAAATCGAGAAGAAGTACTTCAACTTCGACATCTACGGTCCAGACTCGAACTAAGACGTCGGGTTTACCTGTGCAATGGTGCAAACAGCAGAGGCTCTGAGGTTTGCACCATTTTTCATTCTCTAGGTCGAGGACCTCATCATGTTGAAAGGCTACGGGGCAGTCATCCTCGACGGGGCGTGGCTGACGCTGCAGCTTGCCCTGTCGTCGATGGCCCTGGCCATCGTGCTCGGCCTGATCGGTGTGGCGCTGCGCTTGTCGCCGGTGCGCTGGCTGGCCTGGCTTGGCGATCTGTATTCCACGGTCATCCGTGGCATTCCGGACCTGGTCCTGATCCTGCTGATCTTCTACGGCGGTCAAGACATCATCAACCGGGTGGCGCCGCTGCTCGGCTACGAAGACTACATCGACCTCAACCCGCTGATCGCGGGCATCGGTACCCTGGGCTTCATCTTCGGTGCCTACCTGTCGGAAACCTTCCGCGGCGCCTTCCTCGGCATTCCCAAGGGGCAGGCCGAGGCGGGGTTCGCCTATGGCATGAGCGCGCGCCAGGTGTTCTTCCGTATCCAGGTACCGCAAATGATCCGCCTGGCGATTCCTGGTTTCACCAACAACTGGCTGGTGCTGACCAAAGCCACCGCGCTGATTTCGGTGGTCGGCCTGCAGGACATGATGTTCAAGGCCAAACAGGCGGCCGACGCCACGCGCGAGCCGTTCACCTTCTTCCTGGCGGTGGCCGCGTTGTACCTGGTGCTGACCAGTGTCTCGCTGCTGGCCCTGAAGTTTCTGGAGCGCCGCTACTCGGTGGGCGTCAAGGTGGCTGAACTATGATCTTCGACTACAACGTCATCTGGGAGGCGTTGCCGATGTACTTCGGCGGCCTGCTGACCACCCTCAAGCTGCTGGCCATTTCGTTGTTCTTCGGCTTGCTGGGGGCTATTCCGTTGGGCTTGATGCGGGTGTCGCGGCAGCCGGTGGTCAACTTCACCGCCTGGCTCTATACCTATGTGATCCGCGGGACGCCGATGCTGGTGCAGCTGTTTCTGATCTACTACGGCCTGGCCCAGTTCGAAGCGGTACGCGACAGTGTCTTCTGGCCGCTGTTGTCCAGCGCCACTTTCTGTGCGTGCCTGGCGTTTGGCATCAACACCAGTGCCTACACCGCAGAAATCATCGCCGGCAGCCTCAAGGCCACGCCGCATGGCGAGATCGAGGCGGCCAAGGCCATGGGCATGTCACGCATGAAGATGTACCGCCGCATCCTGCTGCCTTCGGCCCTGCGCCGGGCGCTGCCGCAGTACAGCAACGAAGTGATCATGATGCTGCAGACCACCAGCCTGGCGTCGATCGTCACCCTGATCGACATAACCGGCGCCGCACGCACGGTCAATGCGCAGTACTACCTGCCTTTCGAGGCCTATATCACGGCGGGCGTGTTCTACCTGTGCCTGACCTTCATCCTGGTGCGCCTGTTCAAGATGGCCGAACGCCGCTGGCTCGGCTACCTGGCGCCACGCAAGCACTGACCGCTTTGTGAGAATCGACAGCATGTACAAACTCGAAGTTCAAGACCTGCACAAGCGCTACGGCAGCCATGAAGTACTCAAGGGCGTGTCGCTGGCGGCCAAGGCCGGCGACGTCATCAGCATCATCGGCTCCAGCGGTTCGGGCAAGTCGACCTTCCTGCGTTGCATCAACCTGCTGGAGCAGCCGCACGCCGGCAAGATCCTGCTCAACAACGAAGAACTCAGGCTGGTCGCTGGCAAGGACGGCGCGCTGAAGGCCGCAGACCCGCGTCAGTTGCAGCGCATGCGCTCGCGGCTGTCGATGGTGTTTCAGCATTTCAACCTGTGGTCGCACATGACCGCGCTGGAGAACATCATCGAGGCGCCGGTGCATGTGTTGGGCGTGAACCGCAAGGAAGCCCTGGAAAAGGCCGAGCACTACCTGGCCAAGGTGGGTGTCGCCCACCGCAAGGACGCCTTCCCGGGGCACATGTCTGGCGGGGAGCAACAACGTGTGGCAATTGCCCGCGCCCTGGCGGTGGAGCCGGAGGTTATGCTGTTCGACGAGCCGACTTCGGCACTCGACCCCGAGTTGGTCGGCGATGTGCTGAAGGTAATGCAGGCGCTGGCCCAGGAAGGCCGGACCATGGTCGTGGTCACCCACGAAATGGGCTTTGCCCGCGAGGTGTCCAACCAGTTGGTGTTCTTGCACAAGGGGCTGGTGGAAGAGACCGGCTGCCCGCGTGAAGTGCTGGCCAACCCGCAGTCGGAACGCCTGAAGCAGTTCCTCTCCGGCAGCCTGAAGTAAAAGCTGCATTTTTGCACCAGAATAGGGCATGCTGCGCGGCGAGCGCGGCCTGACCCGGCGCACAGACTCGAACGACCTCAGGTTTCGGACCGTACCTTATGACCACCCAGCGAATCGGTTTTCTCATCTGGCCCAGCACCAGGCCCTTGACCCTGGCGCTGGCCGAGGAAGTGTTGCAGGTGGCGCAGCGGGTGCATCCGGACGTGGTCTACGAACTGTCGTTCCTGCAGGCTGAGCCTGCGCCGGAAGGTGCCTGGCGCCTGCCAGGCGAGCCCTGGAACGGTGGCCTGGAAGGTTGTCACAAGCTGTTCCTGCTGGCAGACGAGCCACCCGTGGCGGTAGGGGCTGCGTTGTCGGCCGCGCTCAAGCAACTGGCGCGCAGCGGCTGCATGATCGGGGGGCTTGCAGCCGGTGTGTACCCGCTGGCGATGCTGGGTTTGCTCGATGGTTACCGGGCTGCCGTGCACTGGCGTTGGCAGGATGATTTTGCCGAGCGCTTCCCCAGGGTCATCGCCACCAGCCACCTGTTTGACTGGGATCGTGACCGCCTCACGGCGTGCGGCGGCATGGCCGTTACCGACCTGCTGCTGGCGGTGCTGGCCCGCGATCACGGCGCCGAGCTTGCCGGTGCGGTGTCGGAGGAACTGGTGGTCGAGCGTATCCGCGAGGGGGGCGAGCGCCAACGTATTCCGCTGCAGAATCGTCTCGGCTCCAGCCACCCCAAGCTGACCCAGGCGGTGTTGCTGATGGAAGCCAATATCGAAGAACCGCTGACCACCGACGAAATTGCCCAGCACGTATGCGTCTCGCGCCGGCAGTTGGAGCGCATTTTCAAGCAGTACCTGAACCGCGTGCCGAGCCAGTACTACCTGGAGCTGCGGCTGAACAAGGCGCGGCAGATGCTGATGCAGACCAGCAAATCGATCATCCAGATCGGGCTTTCCTGTGGTTTCTCGTCGGGGCCGCATTTTTCCAGTGCGTACCGCAATTTCTTTGGTGCTACGCCGCGGGAAGACCGTAACCAGCGGCGTAGCAGCAGCCCGTTCGAGTTGAGTTCGGCGCCGGCTGAAAAGGGTTGATAGCTCGGTTGGGGCCGGGGTGTATGCCTTGAGGGTGATGGTAGGGCGGATATCGTGCGCCGCGCTACTAGAACAACGTCATGCACCCGCCACGGCGCGATACCAACGCCTCACACCCGCTACGGCATAAAAATATCGGCTTGCACCTTCTACTCCTTCATCTCCAGGTGAACACCCGTTCACCCAGCCCCCTCTCTCCCGTACACTGCGCGATTGCGACAGTGTTTGTCGCATTGCCGAAAACCTTGCTAAAACTGGGTTTTGCGCTGTAACAAGTTGTCGCTTGGCCGCAAGGACAGGCGCAGATCAGTCCTTACAATCCCCCCATCGCTCGCCACTTCCAGGCCAGCGTTCCTCTCCAGGAGACTCAGATGTCCGTTGAGCAGGCCCCGGTGCAACGTGCCGATTTCGACCAGGTCATGGTCCCCAACTATTCTCCGGCGGCCTTCATTCCTGTGCGAGGCGAGGGTTCCCGTGTCTGGGACCAGTCCGGTCGCGAGTTGATCGACTTTGCCGGCGGCATCGCGGTAAACGCCCTGGGCCACTGCCACCCGGCGCTGGTCAAGGCCCTGACCGAGCAGGCCAACACCCTCTGGCACGTTTCCAACGTATTCACCAACGAACCGGCCCTGCGCCTGGCCCACAAGCTGGTAAGCGCCACCTTTGCCGACCGTGCGTTCTTCTGCAACTCCGGCGCCGAGGCCAACGAGGCTGCCTTCAAGCTGGCCCGCCGGGTTGCCCATGACCGCTTCGGCCCTGAAAAGCACGAAATCATCGCCACCGTGAACAGTTTCCACGGTCGTACCCTGTTTACCGTCAGCGTCGGCGGCCAGCCGAAGTACTCCGATGGCTTCGGCCCGAAGATCACCGGCATCAGCCACGTGCCGTACAACGACCTGGAAGCGTTGAAGGCACAGATTTCCGACAAGACCTGCGCCGTGGTGATCGAGCCGATCCAGGGTGAGAGCGGCGTGGTGCCGGCCGACAAGGCTTACCTGGAAGGCGCTCGCAAGCTGTGTGACGAGCACAATGCCCTGCTGATCTTCGACGAAGTGCAGACGGGTGTGGGCCGTACCGGCTCGCTGTATGCCTACCAGCACTACGGCGTGACCCCGGATATCCTCACCAGCGCCAAGAGCTTGGGCGGTGGCTTCCCGATCGGCGCCATGCTCACCACCACCGAGCTGGCCAAGCACCTGGCTGTGGGCACCCACGGCACCACCTACGGCGGCAACCCGCTGGGCTGCGCGGTTGCCTGCGCGGTGCTGGACGTGGTCAACACCCCGCAAACCCTGGCCGGCATCAAGGCCAAGCACGCGCGGTTCAAGGCCCGCCTGGAGCAGATCGGGCAGAAGTACAACCTGTTCAGCCAGGTGCGTGGTGTTGGCCTGCTGCTGGGTTGCGTGTTGGCCGAGGCCTGGCAAGGCAAGGCCAAGGACGTACTCAATGCCGCCGAGAAAGAAGGCGTGATGGTGCTGCAGGCCGGTCCGGACGTGGTTCGCTTCGCACCAAGCCTGGTGGTTGAAGACGCCGATATCGATGCAGGCCTGGACCGCTTCGAGCGCGCCGTTGCCACGCTGACCCAAGGCTGATTCGCCTGCGGTCCCTTCGCCGGCCGCAGCCAAGGTTGTACCAGGCCGGCGATTTGCGATTCCACAGCAGGTGCCCATGCGCCTGCCGTTTTTCCGTGCCGCCATGAGCGGCCCGTATTCCAAAGGAGTGACACCATGCTGGTGATGCGCCCCGCGCAAATGGCTGACCTGAACGAAGTGCAGCGCATGGCTGCCGACAGCCCCATTGGTGTCACCTCGCTGCCGGACGACTCTGCTCGCCTGGGCGACAAGATTGCCGCCTCCGAGACGTCCTTCGCCGCGGAGGTCAGCTTCAATGGCGAGGAAAGCTACTTCTTCGTGCTCGAAGACAGCGAAACCGGCAAGCTCGCCGGCTGCTCGGCCATCGTGGCCTCGGCTGGCTACTCCGAGCCGTTCTACAGTTTTCGCAACGAGACCTTCGTGCACGCCTCGCGCGAGCTGAAGATCCACAACAAGATCCACGTGCTCTCGCTGTGCCATGACCTGACCGGCAACAGCCTGCTGACCAGTTTCTACGTGTTGCCAGAACTGGTGAACAGCGGCTGGGCCGAACTCAATTCCCGCGGCCGCCTGCTGTTCATGGCTGCGCACCCGGAACGCTTCGCTGACTCGGTGGTGACCGAGATCGTCGGTTACAGCGACGAAAAGGGCGAATCACCGTTCTGGGACGCCATTGGGCGCAATTTCTTCGACCTCAACTATGCCGATGCCGAGCGCCTGTGCGGCCTGAAGAGCCGCACCTTTCTCGCCGAACTCATGCCGCACTACCCGATCTACGTGCCGCTGCTGCCAGACCTGGCGCAGGAAGCCATGGGCCAGGTGCACCCGCGGGCGCAGATCACCTTCGACATCCTCATGCGGGAGGGCTTCGAGACCGAGCACTACATCGACATCTTCGACGGCGGCCCTACCCTGCATGCGCGTACCTCGGGCATCCGCTCGATCGCCCAGAGCCGGGTGGCCCCAGTGAAAATCGACGACGCGCCAACCAAGGGCGGGCGCCCGTACCTGGTGTGCAACGGCCTGTTGCAGGACTACCGGGCAGTGCTGCTGGAGCTGGATTGGGTGCCCGGCAAGCCGGTCAGCCTGAACGTTGCAGCAGCCGAGGCGCTGGGCGTGGGCGTGGGCGCCAGCGTGCGCCTTGTGGCGGCCTGAAGCCTGGCAACAGGCGTTTCGGGATTGATGCGTTAGCAGAGTTTCGCGCCGGCCCATGCCGCCGCACAAGGAGATAGCATGATCGTTCGTCCTGTACGCAGCAGCGATTTGCCTGCGTTGATCGAATTGGCACGCAGCACCGGCACCACCGGGCTGACCACGCTGCCGGCCAACGAAGAGCGCCTGGAGCATCGCGTAGGTTGGGCGGAAAAGAGCTTTCGGGGCGAGGCCGAGCGCGGCGACACCGACTACCTGTTCGTGCTGGAAAACGACGAAGGCCTGGTGGTAGGCATCAGTGCCATCGCCGGTGCCGTTGGCTTGCGCGAGCCTTGGTACAACTACCGGGTCGGCCTGACCGTCAGTGCCTCGCAGGAGCTGAAGATCTACCGCGAAATCCCCACGCTGTTTCTGGCCAACGACCTGACCGGCAACTCCGAGCTGTGCTCGCTGTTCCTGCGCAGCGACTACCGCGCCGGGCTCAACGGCCGCTTGCTGTCGCGGGCGCGCATGCTGTTCATTGCCGAGTTCCCCGAGTTGTTCGGCAAGAAAACCATCGCCGAAATGCGCGGCATGTCGGATGAGCAGGGGCGTTCGCCGTTCTGGGAAAGCCTGGGCCGGCACTTCTTCAAGATGGAGTTCAGCCAGGCGGACTACCTGACCGGCGTGGGCAACAAGTCGTTCATCGCCGAGCTGATGCCGAAGTTCCCGCTGTACACGTGCTTCCTGTCCGACGCGGCGCGCAGCGTGATCGGCCGTGTGCACAAGGACACCGAGCCGGCACTGGCCATGCTCAAGCAGGAAGGTTTCACTTACCAGGGCTATGTCGACATTTTCGACGCCGGCCCGGCCATCGAGTGTGACACCGGCAGGATCCGCGCCGTGCGCGACAGCCAGACGCTGGTGCTGGCGGTTGGCACGCCGGGCGATGACGCCACCCCCTACATCATCCACAACCGCAAGCGCGACGACTGCCGTATCACCGCTGCACCTGCGCGCCTGGCCGCCGGAACCCTGGTGGTCGACCCGCTGACCGCCAAACGCCTGCGCATGGGCGCTGGCGACAATGTGCGCGCTGTGCCCATGTCGGCGAGCCGGGAGGGCCAATAAATGACCACGCACTACATCGCCGGCAATTGGCAGGCCGGCCAGGGCGAGCCCCTGCAATCGCTGAACCCGGTCACCCAGGCCGTGATCTGGCAGGGGCAGGGCGCCGACGCCAGCCAGGTCGGCGCCGCCGTTGAGGCTGCGCGCCAGGCGTTCCCAGCCTGGGCGCAACTGAGCCTGGACGCGCGCATCGGTGTGCTGGAGCAGTTTGCCGCACAGTTGAAGGCGCATGCCGAAGCCATGGCCCAGTGCATTGGCGAGGAAACCGGAAAACCGCTGTGGGAATCGGCCACCGAAGTGACCAGCATGGTCAACAAGGTGGCCATTTCCATACAAAGTTACCGTGAGCGCACCGGTGAAAAGAGCGGCCCGCTGGCCGATGCCACGGCAGTGCTGCGGCACAAGCCCCATGGTGTGGTCGCGGTGTTCGGCCCTTACAACTTCCCTGGCCACCTGCCGAACGGGCACATCGTTCCGGCGCTGCTGGCGGGCAACTGCGTGGTGTTCAAACCGAGTGAGCTGACCCCCAAGGTGGCGGAACTGACAGTGCACTGCTGGATCGCCGCCGGCCTGCCGGCGGGTGTGCTGAACCTGGTTCAGGGCGGGCGTGAAACCGGTGTGGCACTGGCTGGCGACCCAGGTATCGATGGCGTGTTCTTCACCGGTTCCAGCCGCACTGGCAACCTGTTGCACCAGCAGTTTGCCGGGCGCCCGGACAAGATCCTGGCGCTGGAAATGGGTGGCAACAACCCATTGCTGGTAGACGAGGTCAAGGACCTCGACGCTGCGGTTTACACCATCATTCAGTCGGCGTTCATTTCCGCCGGCCAGCGCTGCACCTGCGCACGTCGCCTGCTGGTGCCCCAGGGTGCCTGGGGCGATGCGCTGCTCGCGCGCCTGGTCGAGGTGTGCAGAACCATCACGGTGGGGGCGTTCGATGAACAGCCGGCACCGTTCATGGGCTCGGTGATTTCGCTGCAGGCCGCGCAGGCGCTGCTGGCTGCCCAGGTCGAACTGGCCGCCAAGGGTGGGGTGAAACTGCTGGAAATGACGCAGCCGCAAGCCGATGCCGCATTGCTTACCCCTGGCATCGTCGATGTCAGCGCCGTGGCGCAGCGCCCGGATGAAGAGTTCTTCGGGCCGCTGCTGCAAGTGGTCCGCTATGCCGATTTCGATGCGGCCATCGATGAAGCCAACAACACCCAGTACGGCCTGGCTGCCGGCTTGCTGTCCGATTCGCGCGCCCGCTACCAGCATTTCTGGCTGCGCAGCCGCGCCGGCATCGTCAATTGGAACAAGCAACTGACCGGTGCAGCCAGCAGCGCACCCTTCGGTGGCGTCGGTGCCAGTGGCAACCATCGCGCCAGTGCCTATTACGCGGCCGACTACTGCGCTTACCCCGTGGCTTCGCTGGAGACTGCCAGCCTTGCCTTGCCGGCCACCCTTACGCCGGGCGTCACCCTATAACAACAGGTCACGGAGCCTTGCCGATGAAATCCTATGAAGTGAATTTTGATGGCCTGGTGGGGCCTACCCACAACTACGGCGGCCTGTCCTACGGTAACGTGGCTTCGCAAAGCAACAGCCAGCAAGGTTCCAGCCCGCGGGAAGCTGCACGCCAGGGCCTGGCGAAGATGAAGGCATTGGCCGACATGGGCTTCAAGCAAGGGGTGCTGGCGCCGCAGGAGCGCCCGGATGTGGCCGCGCTCCGCCGTCTGGGCTTCAGCGGCAGCGATGCCGACGTGATCCAGCGCGCTGCCAAAGAGGCCATGCCGTTGCTGGTGGCCACCTGTTCGGCTTCGAGCATGTGGGTGGCCAACGCTGCCACGGTCAGCCCCAGTGCCGACACCGCCGATGGCCGCGTGCACTTCACAGCCGCCAACCTCAATTGCAAATACCACCGCAGCATCGAGCACCCGACCACCAGCCGCGTGCTGGCCGCGATGTTCAACGACGAGCAACGCTTCGCCCACCACCCGGCGTTGCCTGCCGTGGCGCAGTTCGGTGACGAGGGCGCTGCCAACCATACGCGCTTCTGCCGCGCCTATGGGGAGGCTGGCGTGGAGTTCTTCGTCTACGGCCGCAGTGCATTCGACAGCCGTTACCCGGCACCGCAGAAATACCCCGCCCGGCAGACCCTGGAGGCCTCCCAGGCCGTGGCCCGTTTGCATGGCCTGCATGAGGACGGGGTGGTCTACGCTCAACAGAACCCGGCAGTGATCGACCAGGGCGTGTTCCACAATGACGTGATTGCGGTGGGCAATGGCGAGGTGCTGTTCTACCACGAGGACGCTTTCCTCGAGACTGACACGGTACTGGGCCAGTTGCGCGCTAAACTGGCCAGCAAGGGCGGCCGTTTCCAGGCCATCTGCGTGCCGCGCTCGGCAGTGGCGGTTGAGGATGCAGTGCGTTCCTACCTGTTCAACAGCCAGTTGCTCAGCCGTGACGACGGCTCCATGCTGCTGGTGGTGCCGGAAGAGTGCCGCAACAATGAACGCGTCTGGGCGTACCTTGGGCAGTTGACCCGCCAGGGCGGCCCGGTGAAGGAGGTCAAGGTGTTCGACCTCAAGCAGAGCATGCAGAACGGCGGTGGCCCGGCTTGCCTGCGTTTGCGCGTGGCCTTGAATGAAACGGAACTGGCGGCGGTCAACCAAGGCGTTATCATGACCGCCCCGCTGTACGACACCCTACTGCAATGGGTCGACAAGCACTACCGTGATCGCCTGGTCGAGGCGGACCTGGCCGACCCGCAACTGCTGGTGGAGTGCCGTACCGCACTGGATGAATTGACCCAGATTCTGAAGTTGGGCTCGGTGTACCCGTTCCAACGCCAACCTTGAAGAGAGAATTGTAATGACCGACGCCCTGCGCCTGATCCTCGAAGATGAAGACGGCACCCAGCTCGAAACCTCCTGCACCCGTTTTGCCGTGGTTTGGCAAGGCAAGGAAGTGTGGATCCAGCAGGATGGCCGCGGCCAGTTGCTGATCGGTGTGGATGTCGAGGAAGGCGACGCCGAGTACGCCAACCTGCTGCTGCGGCCCATGGCCACCAACCTGGTCAGCCTGCAGCTGGAAATGGAACCTGCAGAGCTTGGCGAAGACGACGATCACGTCCATGGCCCCGACTGCGGCCACACCCACTAAGGAAGTTCCTATGCTCGCCCTTGGTAAATTGCTTGAGCTGACCCTCACCGATCACGAACCGGCCGAGAAGACCCAAGTGACCACCAAGGGCACGCGTTTGCGCTGGCTAGGGGAGGGGGCGCTCGAAGTGCGCCCACCCGACAGCGAGGATTGCGGCCTGGACTTGCTGTTGTCTGCCGGTATTCATGGTAACGAGACAGCGCCGATCGAGTTGCTCGAACGGCTGCTGCATGGCGTGGCCGACGGGTCGATCAAGCCCAAGGCGCGGGTGTTGTTCCTGTTCGGCAACCCTGTGGCGATGCGCAAGGGTGAGCGTTTCATCGAACAGGACATCAACCGCCTGTTCAACGGGCGCCATGAGCTGTCCAGCGGTTTCGAGGCGTTGCGTGCGGCCGAGCTCGAGCAGTTCGCCCGGGTGTTCTTCAGCAAGCCGGAGCGCAGCCGCCTGCATTACGACCTGCATACTGCCATCCGCGGTTCGAAAATCGAGCAGTTTGCCTTGTACCCCTATAAAGAGGGGCGCCAGCACTCCCGTCGCCAACTGGCACGCCTGGCAGCGGCGGGCATGCAGGCGGTGTTGCTGCAAAGCAAGCCTTCCATCACCTTCAGCGCCTTTACCTACGAACAGCTGGAGGCTGAAGCCTTCACCCTGGAGCTGGGCAAGGCCCGCCCGTTCGGCCAGAACGAGCAAGTCAACCTCGACAAGCTCGAAGACCGCCTGATCAGGATCATCGCGGCTGAAGAACCCGAGGACGGGGACTCGCTGGAGGGCCTGCAGCTGTTCAGTGTCTCCCGCGAAATCATCAAGCACAGCGACAGCTTTCACCTGCACCTGCCGGCGGATATCGAGAATTTTTCCGAACTGAGCAAAGGTTACCTGCTGGCTGAAGACCTGGCCGAGATGCGCTGGGTGGTCGAGGAAGAGGGCACGCGCATCATCTTCCCCAACCCCAAGGTCAAGAATGGCCTCAGGGCAGGGCTTCTGATCGTGCCCGATGCGGGGCAGCGGTTGAGCTGAGGGGTTGCTTACAGTTGCGTGCGCAGTTCCAGTTGCAGTGCCTGGCGTAATCCGTTCTCAGTGAAAGCGGCGGGGTTGGTGTTCAGCGCAGTAGCGCCTCCAAAGTTGAATTTGCAGTCGGTGGGTAAGCCGATGCTCTGCAGTAACAGGTTGTCTACCGGGTAGGCGCCGTAAGTGCCCTGAACCTCTGTCTGGCCTGGGAACACGGTGCCGGTCATGGAGTTCCAGCCCTGGCACAGGCAGCGGTACAGGTCCAGCAGCGGCAATTGGGTTGCCGTCGACCAATTCGGGTTGTAGGCCAGCATGCCACCGCTGTAGCCCCAGCTGCTCTGGTTTTCGTTGATGATGAAGTGGCCTTCGTCTTCGTCCTGCTCGTCATCGCTGGGCGTGTAGCAAGTGAACTGTTGCCTGGCCGCTTCGCTCACCCTGATCGGTTTTCCGGTATGCCTGGCCTTGTTGTCCAGGCCTGCCAGCAGTGCTTGGCCGCACGGCAATTTGCGCATCAGCACCAGCACATCTTCTACCGCCTGGCGGAACGCCTCATCACCCGTCACTTGCACGCCGACGCGGCCTAGCGCCTGATGCTCGGCCGCTACAGGCTGGGCCAGGTGCGCATCGTACGCCGTGTTGCGGTAGAGCACGGTGCTGGAATTGGCCTGGCCAAGCAGGCAGTGGCCGGTGACATTGACCACCGCATCGCCTTTGTCGATCAGGACAGGGCCGCTACCGACGACTACCTGGTGCGTGCCGGTGTGCGCATCGATGTGCACCATGCCGGCCCCTGTCTCGATGCTGTTGCCGCTGCCGATCATGTCGATCAGTACCGGCTTGCGGACCTGCCCGGTAATGACCACCTGATGCCCGCCGTCGGTCAGGCGAATGGCAATGGCTTCAGCGGTATGCTGGGCGACCATGAATACGGCGCCGTTGACCGTGACTTCCAGCAAGCAGTCGTGGGTCGCGATCTGCACGCGTTTTTGCCGTGCGTCCGAACCTGTGGCGCGCGGGGCGACATTGAACACCAGCAGCTCGGTGCTGGGCGCCAGGCGACGGTAGCGTCGCCCCAGCGCATAGGCGCGTTCCAGGGTGATACGCACATTGTCATCAGCCTGGATGTACTTCACCTCCGTCTGCTGCTGGGGGTGGTCCTTGTTGATGAATGCGGTGTGGTGGCTGCCAGCCTGCCGATCGTCGAGGTAATAGACGGGGCTGGCATTGATCAATGGCGTAGGGTGGGGGAGCGGGTGTGGGTCCGAGTGCAGTTTGGACAGGTTCAGCTCAGGCATGGCGCATTCCGGTATCGAGAAGAAAGGCGCAGCATCCCCTTTGGGCTGGGTGCCCAGGTGTTGCTTATGTACCGCCAGCGTGGCCGTGCAGCGCTGCCAGGCGACCTTGACAGTGTCGATGAACGGCATTTCATCCGCGCAATGCCGTTCTGGTGTACAAACACACTGTATCTCCTGTTCAGGCTGGCTATAATGGCGCCCTTTGCCGTCGTTTCGTCGATTCGACGTATTAGCCCAAACGGCCGCCGTTTCCGTGGAAGAACCTATGAAAAGCGCAGAAATCCGTGAAGCCTTCCTTCGCTTCTTCGAAGAGCAGGGCCATACCCGAGTTGCCTCCAGTTCGCTGATCCCGAACAACGACCCGACCCTGCTGTTCACCAACGCAGGCATGAACCAGTTCAAGGACTGCTTCCTCGGTGCCGAGAAGCGTGCCTATACCCGTGCGGTCAGCAGCCAGAAGTGCGTGCGCGCGGGCGGCAAGCACAACGACCTGGAAAACGTCGGTTACACCGCGCGTCACCACACGTTCTTCGAAATGCTGGGCAACTTCAGCTTCGGCGACTACTTCAAGCGCGACGCCATCACCTTCGCCTGGACCTTCCTGACCTCGGAAAAATGGCTGAACCTGCCCAAGGAAAAGCTCTGGGTCACGGTCTACGCCACCGACGACGAAGCCTACGACATCTGGACCAAGGAAGTAGGCGTGCCTGCCGAGCGCATGGTGCGCATCGGTGACAACAAGGGCGCCCCCTACGCATCCGACAACTTCTGGACCATGGGCGATACTGGCCCGTGCGGCCCATGCACCGAGATCTTCTACGACCACGGCCCGGACATCTGGGGTGGCCCGCCCGGTTCGCCGGAAGAAGACGGTGACCGCTACATCGAGATCTGGAACAACGTCTTCATGCAGTTCAACCGCACTGCCGATGGCGTGCTGCACCCACTGCCAGCGCCGTCGGTGGACACCGGCATGGGCCTGGAGCGTGTCAGCGCCGTGCTGCAGCACGTGCACTCCAACTACGAGATCGACCTGTTCCAGAACCTGCTGGCAGCGGCGGCCAAGGCCATCGGTTGCAGCAATAACGGCCAGGCTTCGCTGAAAGTGGTGGCCGACCACATCCGCTCCTGCGGCTTCCTGATTGCCGACGGCGTGCTGCCATCCAACGAAGGCCGTGGCTATGTACTGCGCCGCATCATCCGCCGCGCTTGCCGCCACGGTAACAAGCTGGGCGCCAAGGGCAGCTTCTTCTACCAGATCGTTGCTGCCCTGGTGGCCGAAATGGGCGAAGCCTTCCCCGAGCTGACCAGCCAGCAAGCGCACATCGAGCGCGTGCTCAAGGCCGAAGAAGAGCAGTTCGCCAAGACCCTGGAGCAGGGCCTGCGCATCCTCGAGCAAGATCTGGCCCAGTTGCAAGGCGCCGTGGTACCCGGCGATGTGGTGTTCAAGCTGTATGACACCTACGGTTTCCCGATGGACCTGACGGCCGACATTGCCCGGGAGCGCGAGCTGACCATCGACGAAGCCGGCTTCGAGCGTGAAATGGACGCCCAGCGTGAGCGCGCACGTTCTGCCAGCGCCTTCGGCATGGACTACAACAGCCTGGTCAAGGTCGACAGCGCCACCGAGTTCCTCGGTTACGACGCAACCGAAGGCCAGGGCAAGATCATCGCCCTGTACAAGGACGGCCAATCGGTCGACCAGCTGGGGGTGGGCGAGCAGGGCGTAGTGGTGCTCGACCGCACGCCGTTCTACGCCGAGTCCGGCGGCCAGGTGGGTGACAGCGGGTACCTGCAGGCGGGTGCTGCACGCTTCGACGTACGCGATACCACCAAGACCGGCGGGGCCTTCCTGCACCACGGTGTGGTCACCAGCGGTGCGCTGCTGATCGGTGCGCCAGTGGAGGCCAAGGTCGATGCAGACGTTCAGCACGCCACCTCGCTGAACCACTCGGCTACCCACCTGCTGCACGAAGCGTTGCGTCAGGTGCTGGGCGAGCACGTGCAACAGAAGGGCTCGCTGGTCGACAGCCAGCGCCTGCGTTTCGACTTCAGCCACTTCGAAGCGGTGAAGCCGGAGCAGCTCAAGCAGCTGGAAGACATCGTCAACCGCGAAGTGCGCAAGAACACGCCGGTCGAGACCGAACTGACCGACATCGAAACCGCCAAGGCCAAAGGTGCCATGGCGCTGTTCGGTGAGAAATACGGCGATACCGTGCGCGTGCTGACCATGGGTGGCGATTTCTCGGTAGAGCTGTGTGGCGGTATCCACGCCAAGCGTACCGGTGACATCAGCCTGTTCAAGATCATCAGCGAAGGCGGCGTGGCCTCTGGCGTACGCCGTATCGAAGCAGTCACCGGCGCCGCTGCGCTGGCCTACCTGAACGCTGCCGAAGAGCAGGTCAAGGAAGCCGCGCAACTGGTCAAGGGTAACCGTGACAACCTGATCGACAAGTTGTCGGCTGTGCTTGAGCGCAACCGTCAGCTGGAGAAGCAGCTGGAACAGCTGCAGGCCAAGGCCGCCAGCGCCGCAGGGGACGATCTCTCCAACGCGGCTGTTGAGGTCAAGGGTGCCAAGGTCCTCGCCGCCCGCCTGGATGGGCAGGATGGCAAGGCCCTGCTGGCCCTGGTCGATCAGTTGAAGAACAAGCTCGGCCACGCAGTGATCCTGCTGGGCAGCGAGCATGAGGGCAAGGTCGTGTTGGTGGCCGGCGTGACCAAGGACCTCTCCAGCCAACTCAAGGCTGGCGATCTGATGAAGCAAGCCGCTGCGGCGGTGGGTGGCAAGGGCGGTGGCCGTCCGGACATGGCCCAGGGCGGTGGCGTCGACGTCGCTGCGCTGGACAAGGCCCTGGCGCTGGCCGTGCCATTCGCAGAGCAGGGACTTTGAGATGAAGGGGTAGGCGGTTCAGTGGCGGGTGTGAAGCCCCCGGGTGCCGCACCCGGGGGGAGGCAGCAGCGTCACCGGCCACTTCCGCCACCCCTTCATGTTGGATTGTTTTTTGGGGCCCTGTATGGGCTGAGGCACCATTGAAATGGCGTTGATCGTACAGAAATTTGGCGGCACCTCTGTCGGTTCCATCGAGCGGATCGAGCAGGTAGCCGATAAGGTCAAGAAACACCGTGAAGCGGGCGACGACCTGGTCGTCGTGCTGTCGGCCATGAGCGGTGAAACCAATCGCCTGATCGACCTGGCCAAGCAGATCACCGATCAGCCGGTTCCGCGTGAACTGGACGTGATCGTGTCGACCGGTGAGCAGGTGACCATTGCCTTGCTGACCATGGCCTTGATCAAGCGTGGTGTGCCAGCGGTGTCCTACACCGGCAACCAGGTGCGCATTCTCACTGACAGCGCGCACAACAAGGCGCGCATCCTGCAAATCGACGACCACAAGATTCGTGCCGACCTCAAGGAAGGCCGCGTGGTCGTGGTTGCGGGCTTCCAGGGGGTCGACGAGCACGGCAGCATCACCACCCTCGGTCGCGGCGGCTCCGACACCACCGGCGTGGCCCTGGCGGCGGCGCTGAAAGCTGACGAGTGCCAGATCTACACCGATGTGGATGGCGTCTACACCACCGACCCGCGCGTAGTGCCGCAGGCCCGTCGCCTGGAGAAGATCACCTTCGAAGAGATGCTGGAAATGGCCAGCCTCGGTTCCAAGGTGCTGCAGATCCGTTCGGTGGAGTTCGCCGGCAAGTACAACGTTCCGCTGCGCGTGCTGCACAGCTTCAAGGAGGGTCCGGGTACCCTCATTACCATTGATGAAGAGGAATCCATGGAACAGCCGATCATTTCCGGTATCGCCTTCAACCGTGATGAAGCCAAGCTGACCATTCGCGGCGTGCCGGACACCCCGGGCGTGGCCTTCAAGATCCTCGGCCCGATCAGTGCTTCGAACATCGAAGTGGACATGATCGTGCAGAACGTTGCCCACGATAACACCACCGACTTCACCTTCACCGTGCACCGCAACGAGTACGAGAAGGCGCAGAGCGTGCTGGAAAACACCGCCCGCGAAATCGGTGCCCGCGAAGTGATCGGCGACACCAAGATCGCCAAGGTCTCCATCGTTGGCGTCGGCATGCGCTCGCACGCCGGTGTTGCCAGCCGCATGTTCGAGGCGCTGGCCAAGGAGAGCATCAACATCCAGATGATCTCCACCTCCGAGATCAAGGTTTCGGTCGTGATCGAAGAAAAGTACCTGGAGCTGGCCGTACGCGCGCTGCACACCGCGTTCGAGCTTGACGCCCCTGCCCGACAGGGCGAGTAAGGCGCTGCACTGCAAGGGCGCGGCACCAGCCGCGCCCTTCGTGTTTCTGCTCGCTGCGCAGGCCCTGTCCTGCCCTGTGCAGCGTGCTGCCGGGCTGGTCGTCGTCCGCGGCCGGCCCTGACCCCAAGACTGTTACCCCTGAATGTTTTGCGTAAGGAGAAAGCTATGTTGATTCTGACTCGTCGGTGCGCCGAGAGCCTGATCATTGGAGACGGCGAGATTACCGTGACGGTGCTCGGCGTGAAGGGCAACCAGGTACGTATAGGCGTTAGCGCGCCGAAGGAAGTGGCTGTTCACCGCGAGGAAATCTACCTGCGGATCAAGAAAGAGAAGGATGAAGAGCCAAGCCTTTAATTTTTTTGAAGTTTTTTTCAAAAAAAGGGTTGCAAAGGTGAAAGAGGTTCTTTAATATTCCTCGTGTTGCGGTGAGGTGGCCGAGTGGCCGAAGGCGCTCCCCTGCTAAGGGAGTATACCTCATAAGGGTATCGGGGGTTCGAATCCCCCCTTCACCGCCATTATTTGCGTAGGGCGCTGTAACGGGTAGGAACGCTAAGTAGTTGATTTTAAACGAAAACGTTCTTGCAAAAATGTTTCAGCGACCTATAATGCGCGGCAAGACACGGACTCATAGCTCAGCTGGATAGAGTACTCGGCTACGAACCGAGCGGTCGCAGGTTCGAATCCTGCTGAGTCCGCCACTTTTGAAGTGGCTTTGTTTTCAAGGCTGCTTCAATCAACCAGCGGTATCTGGTCTAAAACTGCCAATCGCGGACTCATAGCTCAGCTGGATAGAGTACTCGGCTACGAACCGAGCGGTCGCAGGTTCGAATCCTGCTGAGTCCGCCACTTTTTGAAGTGGTTTTGCTTGCAAGGCTACTTCAGTCAACCAGTGGTAATCTGGTCTAAAACTACCATTACGGACTCATAGCTCAGCTGGATAGAGTACTCGGCTACGAACCGAGCGGTCGCAGGTTCGAATCCTGCTGAGTCCGCCATACCCCATCAAAAAGCCCGCTCAACAGAGCGGGCTTTTTGTTTCTGCGTGTCACAGAATTGTCGACCATGGCCATCTAAGCTTTTCTGTAAAGGTTGTGCCGTGGCCGGGGCGCTTCGCAGCTCCAAGGCCGCACTGCCGCGACATATGCGAAATTCAATGTGCTTTCGTACCCATGACAACCGTCGCACTGTTGGCTTCGTGCGTTGTCCCAGCTTTATCGCGCAAACGATTGTTCTAGCCAAAAATTTAAGCGATCTGACAGCTTTAGCAGTGTATGATTGCGCCCGTCAGCCCCGCCGGGGCTTGTGGAAAACCACCATGGACTTACCCAGTAGTTACTCGCTAACACGATTCATACCGAAAGATCTGACCGATTGATTCTCCCGGCGTGCTCCGCTGCTGGGAGTGGAGTTCGCCTATGACCGAAGTAGAAGTAAAAAAAGCACAGGACAGCCTGCAGGATCGCTTGGCCCAGGTGATCGAGTTGCTGCAGCGCCAGCGTGTGGTCGAAGACCTGACCCACCGCCAGGAAGGTGCGCACAACGACCTGGTCGAGAACCTGGTCCACCGCCAGAACCTCGTCGAGTTGCAGCGCAAGCTCGATGACCTTCACCCCGCCGACGTCGCCTACATCCTCGAAGCCTTGCCGCTGGAAGACCGCCTGACGGTCTGGCAGCTGGTGCGCTCGGATCGCGACGGCGACATCCTGCTCGAAGTCTCCGACTCCGTACGTCAGTCGCTGATTGCCGACATGGACGACCACGAGCTGCTGGCGGCGGCCAAGGAAATGGACGCCGACGAACTGGCTGACCTGGCGCCTGAGTTGCCGCGTGACGTTGTCCACGAGCTGATGGAAACGCTGGATGCCCAGCAACGCGAGCGGGTGCGTTCCGCGCTGAGCTACGACGAGGAGCAGGTCGGTGCGCTGATGGACTTCGAGATGGTCACCATCCGCGAAGACGTCAGCCTGGAAGTGGTGCTGCGCTACCTGCGCCGCCTCAAAGAACTGCCCAACCATACCGACAAACTGTTCGTGGTCGATTACGACGGCATCCTCAAAGGGGTGTTGCCGATCAAGCGCCTGTTGGTCAACGACCCGGAGAAGAAAGTCGCGGATGTCATGGCGACCGACCCCGTGTCTTTCCAGCCCGAGGAAGATGCCTACGATGCCGCGCAGGCCTTTGAGCGTTACGACCTGGTATCGGCGCCGGTGGTCGACAAGAGCGAGCGCCTGATCGGCCGTTTGACTATCGACGAAATGGTCGACCTGATTCGTGAGGAAAGCGAGAGCGAAGTCCTCAACATGGCCGGTCTGCGCGAAGAAGAGGACATCTTCGCCTCGGTCTGGCGTTCGTTCCGCAACCGCTGGGCCTGGCTGGCGATCAACCTGATTACCGCGTTTCTAGCTTCGCGGGTGATCGGCGTGTTCGAGGGTTCGATTGAAAAACTGGTGGCCTTGGCCGCGTTGATGCCGATCGTTGCCGGTATTGGTGGCAACTCCGGTAACCAGACCATCACCATGATCGTCCGTGCCATGGCGCTGGATCAGGTGTCGCCGGGCAATACCAGCCGTTTGATGCGTAAAGAGCTGGCGGTATCGCTGATCAACGGCCTGGTGTGGGGCGGGGTGATCGGTGCGGTGGCTTTCTGGCTGTATGGCAGCTGGTCATTGGGGGTGGTGATGACCGCAGCGATGACCCTCAACCTGTTGCTGGCCGCGCTGATGGGGGTGCTTATCCCGATGACCCTGGCGCGACTGGGGCGGGACCCGGCGATGGGGGCGAGTGTGATGATCACGGCTGTGACCGACAGTGGCGGGTTCTTCATCTTCCTGGGGCTGGCGACGCTATTCTTGCTGTAACCCCTTTCTTGCCTTACGCGATCCCTGTAGGAGCGGCCTTGTGTCGCGAAAGGGCCGCAGCGCGGCCCCGGCAATGTCGGCTGTAACGCCAGAACCCGGGGCCGCTGCGCGCCCCATCGCGACACAAGGCCGCTCCTACAGGGGGGCGAATTCCCTGTGGTGACCCACAAAAAAGCCAGCTGACGCTGGCTTTTTTGTATCCGCTGGCAACCTTCAGGAAGCGTCGGCTGCCATCTCTGCATCGTGCGCGATCAGCGCAACCAAGGCGTTTTGCTGGCGGTGGGAGAGCTGACGGAAACGTTGCAGCAACTCGCGTTCATGCAGGGACAGCTCCGGGCTGTCCAGGCGCATGCTCAGCTCGTCACCCAACGCGCCTTCCTGGATAAGGCTTTGCTCCAGGCGTGCGATGATTTCGGAGTTCATGCTGCGGTGATGGTTGCGCGCTACCTCGGCAATGCGCTCACGCATTCCGTCTGGCAGGCGGACGACGAACTTGTCAGCGGTGCGGCTCGAATAAATAGCCTGTTTCATTGGGCGCATATAAATTGACCGGATTTTGGTTCAGGGGAAGCGGTTCTCAAATTGGCCGCACGGGGGTGAAAATACGACCGTCGTGGCGACAAAATGTTCAACCGTCAGTGAAAATTGGATGCTCATCTTGCCTCAAGGTCGCCGTTTCCTTGGCGTCAATTCTGTGACAAATAGTGAGCCGGGTAAAGGCTTTGTGCCAGTACCAATTATCAGAAATGAGTACTGGTTTGAAAAGTTTTACATGCTCCGGCTCGCTTGACCGTCAGCCTTTTGCCGTCAAAAACTGGTAAAAAACAGCAAAAGACCAGGAAAACCCCTAGAATGCGCCGGGTTCCCTCCATAGAGCATAGTGGCTATGCAACATGACGCAAGCGACCGCCGATCAGGGGCAGGGCGGCTGATATTTTTGATGGGCCCGTCAGGGTCCGGGAAGGATTCCATCCTGGAAGCTTCCCGTGAGCAACTGGCTGCCGCCGGCGTGGAAATCGCCCGCAGGGTCATTACCCGCTCGGCAGAAGCGCGGGGCGAAGCGGCCCATGGCGTAACCCCGCAGCAATTTGCGGCCCTGCTCGCGCAGGGCGCGTTCGCCATGCATTGGCAGGCCAATGGCCTGGAGTATGGCATTGCAGTGCAGGTGGACCACTGGCTGCAGGCGGGCAGGCCGGTGCTGGTCAATGGCTCGCGCGCCTATTTGGCCGAAGCCCGTGCGCGTTACCCGGACCTGTTGGCGGTGCTGGTCGAAGTCAGCCCCGAAGTGCTGCGCGAGCGCTTGTTGGCCCGCGGGCGGGAAACGGCGGCGCAAGTCGAGCAGCGCCTGGCCCGTAATGCACGTTTACAGCACACCAGCGACCCCACCGTGCATGTGCTGGACAATTCCAACCGCCTGGAAACAGCCGTCGCCGGCCTGTTCACACTGCTGCGCGAAACGGGCGTGCTGCCCGGGGCGACGTAGTGCCAGAAAAGGATTACGCGAAAAAGCCCGGTACAGGCATGACAAACGCTGGCATGCTGGTTAACATGCTCGCCGTCCCGCTGTGCAGCGCTCGCTGCCGGTGTTTGCGTCTCAGTAGCTCAATTGGATAGAGCATCCCCCTCCTAAGGGGAAGGTTGCAGGTTCAATTCCTGCCTGGGACGCCATTTCCCCCTCTGTTTGCCTACCTCTCCAAAGCCCTGAGGCTTGCCGCCGATCAGGCCGTCATGGCCGGTAAAAATATACGCCGTTGGATCTCTTCCGGTCTCCCAGCGCCAGGCTTATGCTTGCCACTGACAGACATGATCTTGCCGCCTGCGGCAAACACATAATGTCGGCAGCCCCTTGATGGGCACGCAGTTGCTGGGCATCAGGGAGAGCGCATGAATCAGGAAACCAGGCCGGCGCCCGCCGGCTTCAGTGAGCAGCAGTTGCACACCTTGTTCGAGTTGGTCAGCGATGGCATCTGGGACTGGAACGCCAACACCGGCTACGTTTATCGCAACCCCGGTTGGTACGCCATGCTGGGCTATGCCAACCATTCCAAGGCCAACTCGGTATTCACCTGGGAAAGTGTGATCCATCCCGAAGACTACCCCCGGGTGATGGCGCATTTCGAGGCCTACATCGAGCAGCGCACCGAGCGTTACCTTATCGAGTACCGTTGCCGCTGCCAGGATGGCAGTTACCTGTGGATCGAGGACACTGGCTATATCATCGACCGCAACGCCGATGGCTCGGTGGCACGCATGCTCGGTGCGCACCGCAACATTGACGCTGGCAAGCGCCTGGTTGCGCAGCTGCAACAGAAGAACCAATCGCTGGAGAGCCTGGTTGCCGAACGCACCCGCGAACTGTCCTGGGTCAACCAGCAGTTGCAGCGCCAGCTGGATGAAAACCGCGAGCTGGCCGAACGCGATGCCCTGACCCGCGTCGCCAGTCGCTACCGGCTGGAAAAGGAGCTGCAACTGGAGTGTCAGCGCGCTCAGCGCTTTCGCCAGCCGTTGTCACTGATTGCCATGGACATGGATGATTTCAAGCCGATCAACGACCGCTATGGCCACGCGCAGGGTGACAGGGCATTGGTGCAGGTGGCGGAAAACCTGCGCAGCTGCCTGCGTGATTTTGACCTGTTGGCGCGTTGGGGGGGTGACGAGTTCATCATCGTGCTGCCGCAGACCGCCCTGAGCGAGGCGTTGGATGTGGCAACGCGCTTGCGCCAGGCCGTACAGCAGCTGGAGCCGGTAGGCGACTGCCGGTTGACCATGAGCTACGGCGTGGTGCAGCGGCGCGGCGGTGAGGACCAGGTCGAGCTGCTGGCGCGGGCGGACCAGGCGCTGTACCGGGCCAAGGGCAATGGCAAGAACGTCATAGCCGAGTAGCCTGTGCCGGCCCCGTGAGTAAAAAAAGACCCGCGGCGCCTCACGGCGCAGCGGGCCAAATCGGCCTTGGCCGCTTCAGTGTCAGATATGCAGGGCGTGCCCCAAGGCGCGCAGTGCCGCTTCCTGTACCGCCTCACCCAGTGTCGGGTGGGCATGGATGGTACCGGCCACATCCTCCAGGCATGCGCCCATCTCCAGCGACTGGGCAAACGCCGTGGACAGCTCGGAAACGGCCACGCCAACCGCCTGCCAACCCACGATCAAATGGTTGTCACGGCGCGCCACCACGCGCACGAAACCGCTTTTCGACTCCAGGCTCATGGCCCGGCCATTGGCGGCAAACGGGAACTGCGCGACGATGCAGTCCAGGCCCTGCTGGCTGGCCTGCTCCGGGGTTTTGCCGACTACCACCACTTCCGGGTCGGTGAAGCACACGGCGGCAATGGCTGCCGGCTCGAAACGGCGGGTTTTGCCGGCGATGATCTCGGCCACCATCTCGCCTTGGGCCATGGCCCGGTGCGCCAGCATCGGCTCGCCAGCCACGTCACCGATGGCCCAGACATTGTGCATGCTGGTCTGGCAGCGCTCGTCGATGGCGATGCCGGCGCCGTTCATCTTCAGGTCCAGGCATTCCAGGTTGAAGCCGCGGGTGCGTGGTCGGCGGCCGACCGCCACCAGTACCTGGTCAGCCTCCAGGCGCAACTGCCCACCCTGGCCATCATTGGCCAGCAGGCAGCCATCTCGGTAACCCTCGACGGTATGGCCCAGGTGCAGGGCGATGCCCAGCTTTTTCAGCAACTCGGCCACCGGTGCCGTCAGTTCAGTGTCGTAAGTCGGCAGAATGCGCTCGCGCGCTTCCACCACGCTGACCCGCGCGCCCAGTTTGCGATAGGCGATACCCAGCTCCAGGCCGATGTAACCACCGCCCACCACCACCAGGTGTTGGGGCAGGGCTTTGGGTGCCAGCGCTTCGGTGGAGGAAATGACCGCGCCACCCAGCGGCAGCATCGGCAGTTCAACGCTGCTGGAGCCGGTGGCCAGTAGCAGGTGTTCGCACTGGATACGTTGGCCATCGACCTCGACCTGCTTGCCGTCGAGCAGCTTGGCCCAGCCATGCACAACCTTGACTCCGTGTTTTTTCAGCAAGGCGGCGACCCCGGTTGTCAGGCGGTCGACGATCCCGTCCTTCCAGGCCACGCTCTGGCCGATGTCCAGGCGCGGCGAAGCCACGCTGATGCCCAGCGGTGAGGCTTCGGTGTAGCGGGTTGCCTGGTGGAACTGCTCGGCCACGTGGATCAGTGCCTTGGACGGGATGCAGCCGATGTTCAGGCAAGTGCCGCCCAGCGCCTGGCCCTCGACCAGCACCGTGGGTATGCCCAGTTGCCCGGCGCGGATGGCCGCGACATAGCCGCCAGGGCCGCCGCCGATGATCAGCAAGGTGGTTTGTAGGGTTTGTTGCATGATCACTCCACGAACAGGCAGGCAGGTTGTTCGAGCAGGCCACGCACGGCCTGGATGAACAGGGCGGCGTCCATGCCATCGACCACCCGGTGGTCGAACGAGCTGGACAGGTTCATCATCTTGCGCACGACGATCTGGCCGTCGATCACCACCGGCCGCTCGACCATGCGGTTGACGCCGACGATCGCCACCTCCGGCGTGTTGACCACGGGCGTGCTGACGATACCGCCCAGCGCTCCGAGGCTGGTCAGGGTGATGGTCGAACCGGACAGTTCTTCGCGGTTGGCCTTGTTGTTGCGCGCGGCATGGGCCAGGCGCGTGATCTCGCTGGCGTTGGCCCACAGGCTGCCTGCTTCGGCGTGGCGCAGCACCGGCACCATCAGCCCGTTGTCCCCTTGCGTGGCGATGCCGACATGCACCGCACCATGGCGGGTGATGACCTGCGCTTCGTCGTCGTAGGTCGCGTTGATCTGCGGGAAATCACGCAGCGCCACCACCAGCGCACGCACCAGGAACGGCAGCAGGGTGAGTTTGCCGCGGCTGTCGCCGTGCTTGCTGTTGAGTTGCTGGCGCAAGGCTTCGAGGGCCGTGACGTCGATTTCTTCCACGTAGCTGAAGTGCGCGACCCGGCGCTTGGCGTCCTGCATGCGCTGGGCAATCTTGCGGCGCAGGCCGATCACCGGCACCTGCTGGCTGTCGCTGCGCTTGGCATAGCCATTGGGCGCCTGCCCAGTGCTGCTTTGCGGCTTGCTCATGAAGGCGTCGAGGTCTTCGTGCAGAATGCGCCCGGCCGGGCCGCTGCCATGCACGTAGCGCAGTTCGATACCCGCATCCAGGGCGCGCTTGCGCACGGCGGGCGAAGCCAGCGGCTTGTCGCCCGGCTGACGCGGCACGATGGGCGCGGTTTCGTGGTTGGCCGGTGCCTGGCAGGCGGCCGGTTTCACGGGTTCCTGCGGCGCTGCCGGCGAAGCTGCAGGTTCCACCTGTTTGGCCTGCGGCACATCCACATGGTTACCGCTGCCTTCCACCTCGATGCGGATCAGCTCGCTGCCGACCGCCATCACTTCACCGGGTTGGCCGCCCAAGGCCAATACTTTGCCACTGACCGGCGAAGGGATTTCCACAGTTGCCTTGTCGGTCATGACATCGGCCACCACCTGGTCTTCGGCGATGGTGTCGCCGACCTTGACGAACCATTCCACCAACTCGACCTGCGCGATGCCTTCGCCAATGTCCGGCATCTTGATGACGTGCGTGCCCATTCAGACCTCCATGACCTTTTTCAGTGCCGCACCTACCCGCGAAGGCCCAGGGAAGTAAGCCCATTCCTGTGCGTGAGGGTAGGGGGTGTCCCAGCCGGTGACGCGCTCGATTGGCGCCTCCAGGTGGTGGAAGCAGTGCTCCTGCACCAGCGAAACCAGTTCGGCACCGAAGCCGCAGGTGCGGGTAGCCTCGTGCACTACCACGCAGCGGCCGGTTTTTTTCACCGACGCGACAATCGCTTCGAGGTCCAGCGGCCAGAGGCTGCGCAGGTCGATCACTTCGGCATCGACGCCGCTCTCTTCGGCTGCCACCTGGGCCACGTACACGGTGGTGCCGTACGTCAACACGGTCACGTCATTGCCTGGCCGGGCAATGGCGGCCTTGTCCAGCGGTACGCTGTAGTAGCCGTCGGGCACGGCACTGTGCGGGTGTTTCGACCAGGGTGTCACGGGGCGGTCGTGGTGGCCGTCGAACGGGCCGTTGTACAGGCGCTTGGGCTCCAGGAAAATCACCGGGTCGTCGCATTCGATCGAGGCGATCAGCAGGCCCTTGGCGTCGTACGGGTTCGATGGCATGACGGTACGCAGGCCGCACACCTGAGTGAACATGGCTTCCGGGCTCTGGCTGTGGGTCTGACCACCGTAAATGCCGCCGCCGCAGGGCATGCGCAGGGTCAGCGGGGCGATGAATTCACCGGCCGAGCGGTAACGCAGGCGGGCCATTTCGGAAACGATCTGGTCGGAGGCAGGGTAGAAGTAGTCGGCAAACTGGATTTCCACCACCGGGCGCAAACCGTAGGCGCCCATGCCTACCGCGGTGCCGACGATACCACTCTCGGAGATCGGCGCGTCGAATACGCGCGACTTGCCGTACTTGGCCTGCAGGCCCTCGGTGCAGCGGAACACACCGCCAAAGTAGCCGACGTCCTGGCCGTACACCACTACATTGTCGTCGCGTTCAAGCATGACATCCATGGCCGAGCGCAGGGCCTGGATCATGGTCATGGTGGTGGTGGCCATGGCGGTTTCCGGGTTGATGCTGTTGTTGTGGTCGTTCATGTCAAACCCCCAGTTCCTGGCGTTGGCGGCGCAGGTGGTCGGGCATTTCCTTGTACACGTCCTCGAACATCGAGGCAGCGCTCGGGATGTGACCGTTGGCCAGGGTGCCGTATTGCTCGGCCTCTTTCTGCGCGGCGATCACCGCCGCTTCGAATTCGGCGGTGGTGGCCTGGTGTTCTTCTTCGGACCAGTGGCCGATCTTGATCAGGTGCTGCTTGAGCCGGGCGATCGGGTCACCCAGCGGGAAGTGGCTCCAGTCATCGGCGGGGCGGTACTTGGACGGGTCGTCAGAGGTCGAGTGCGGGCCGGCGCGGTAGGTGACCCACTCGATCAGGCTGGGGCCCATGCCACGGCGCGCGCGTTCGGCGGCCCAGCGCGAGGCGGCATACACCGCGACGAAGTCGTTGCCATCGACCCTCAGCGAGGCGATGCCGCAGCCCACGCCACGGCCGGCGAAGGTGGTCGATTCGCCACCGGCAATGGCCTGGAAGGTCGAGATGGCCCACTGGTTGTTGACCACGTTGAGAATGACCGGCGCCCGGTACACGTGAGCGAAGGTCAGGGCGGTGTGGAAGTCCGACTCGGCGGTGGCGCCGTCGCCGATCCATGCCGAGGCGATCTTGGTATCGCCCTTGATCGCCGAGGCCATCGCCCAGCCGACGGCTTGCACGAACTGGGTGGCCAGGTTGCCGCTGATGGTGAAGAAGCCGGCCTCGCGTACCGAGTACATGATCGGCAGCTGGCGGCCCTTGAGCGGATCGCGCTCGTTGGACAGCAACTGGCAGATCATGTCCACCAGTGACACGTCGCGGGCCATCAGGATGCTTTGCTGGCGGTAGGTGGGGAAGCACATGTCGGTGCGGTTCAATGCCAGTGCCTGGCCGCTGCCGATGGCTTCCTCGCCCAGGCTCTGCATGTAGAAAGACATCTTCTTCTGGCGCTGGGCAACCACCATGCGGCTGTCGAACACCCGGGTCTTGAGCATGGCGCGCATGCCCTGGCGCAGGACCTGCGGGTCGATGTCTGCAGCCCACGGGCCCTGAGCGTTACCTTGCTCGTCAAGGACGCGGACCAGGCTGTAGGAAAGGTCGGCGGTGTCGGCAGCATCGACATCCACAGGGGGCTTGCGGGCTTGACCTGCGTCGTTCAGGCGCAGGTAGGAAAAATCGGTCTGGCAGCCTGGCCGGCCGGTGGGCTCGGGCACATGCAAACGCAGGGGGGCGTACTCGTTCATGCTTTTTACGCTCGCTCGGGTATTTGTTTTTGTGAGCTTTGAAGCGGCCGCCGCTGAGTGCCGGCTTGTGACTGGCAGGTCAGCGTCACCTACATCTTAGTGGCCCGGCAGGAGAATTTTTCTCTCAAGTTGATTGCCTTTGCCGTGCGCGGCAGATAAACATTCCGCATAACCAAAAAAAACCGGTGATTTTGTCTCATGCGCAAACTCGATCGTACCGATATCGGCATTCTCAACAGCCTGCAGGAGAACGCCCGCATCACCAACGCCGAGCTGGCACGCTCGGTGAACCTGTCGCCCACGCCCTGTTTCAATCGGGTGCGGGCCATGGAAGAGCTTGGCGTGATCCGGCAGCAGGTGACGTTGTTGTCCCCCGAAGTGCTGGGGCTGGATGTGAACGTGTTCATTCATGTCAGCCTGGAGAAACAGGTGGAGCAGTCGCTGCATCGCTTCGAGGAAGAAATCGCCGAGCGGCCCGAGGTGATGGAGTGCTACCTGATGACCGGTGACCCGGACTACCTGCTGCGGGTACTGCTGCCCAGCATCCAGGCGCTGGAGCGGTTTCTCGATTACCTGACCCGGTTGCCGGGTGTGGCCAATATTCGCTCGAGTTTTGCCCTGAAGCAGGTGCGCTATAAAACCGCCCTGCCGCTGCCAGCCAATGGCATGACCTTACGCGAGTGAGCCATGCAGCGCCGTTGGCGTGGGAACTGTTGAACTGCGAATTCATCGAAGGCTAGGTCGCCAGCAACCGTGCCAGCAGCGCGTGCTGGCAGTACCAGCCTGATCGCGACACCACCTGCACCGGACACGCCGCCATGGCGGCAAATCGCTCAAAGGGGGCCTGCGCCGAGCGGGTTTTGCCCTTATGCTGCTAGCAGCCCGCCACCTGACCAGGGAGCTCCTCGGTACCTATGCGAAATGTATGGAAGCCGTTTCAGTCGTTGTATTTCGCCGCGCTGATGATGTTGATCGGCTCGGGTCTGCTCAGTACCTACCTCGCCTTGCGCCTGGCTGCCGACCACGTCGACAGCCTGTGGGTAGGTGCCTTGATGGCGGCCAACTACTTTGGCCTGGCAGTGGGCGGCAAGGTCGGCCACCGGCTGATCGGTCGGGTCGGGCACATACGCGCTTATGCCACCTGCGCCGGCATCGTTGGCGCGGCGGTGCTCGGCCATGGCCTGACCGACTGGCTGCCGGCGTGGGTCGGCCTGCGCATGATTGTTGGCCTGGGCATGATGTGCCAGTACATGGTCATCGAGAGTTGGCTCAACGAGCAGGCGGATGTGAAGCACCGCGGCGCGGTGTTCAGCGGGTACATGATTGCCTCGTACCTGGGCCTGGTGCTCGGCCAGCTGATTTTGGTGGTGCACCCGGCGCTAGGCCCGGAACTGCTGATGCTGGTGGCTATGTGCTTTGCCCTGTGCCTGGTGCCGGTGGCCATGACCCGGCGTATTCACCCGGCACCCTTGCGCCCGGCCCCGATGGAGCCGAAGTTCTTCATCAAGCGCGTGCCGCAGTCGCTCAGCACCGTGCTCGGCTCGGGGCTGATCGTGGGTTCGTTCTACGGCCTGGCGCCGTTGTATGCCTCCAGCCAGGGCATGAGCACGGAGCAGATCGGTCTGTTCATGGGTAGCTGCATCTTTGCCGGCCTGCTGGTGCAGTGGCCGCTGGGTTGGTTGTCCGACCGTTACGACCGGGCGGTACTGATCCGCAGCGTGGCGGTGGGCCTGGCGCTGGCGGCAGCGCCGTTGGCGGTACTGCCCAGCGTGCCGCTGGAGTTGCTGTTCGGCATCGGCTTCGTGATTTCGCTGTTGCAGTTCTGTCTGTATCCGCTGGCGGTGGCGTTTTCCAACGACCACGTGGAAAGTGAGCGGCGGGTGTCGTTGACCGCGATGCTGCTGGTGACTTACGGCGTTGGCGCCTGTATCGGGCCATTGGCGGCTGGCGTGCTGATGAAGGTGCTGGGCGCGCAGATGCTGTATGCCTTCTTCGTGTTCTTTGCGCTGGTGCTGGTGTGGCGCATCCGGCCGAAGGCGGTTACCGGCTTGCACCAGGTGCAGGACGCACCGCTTGGTCACGTGGCGATGCCGGCGGCCGGTTCGCCATTGTCGGCGGCCTTGGACCCGCGCGTGGATGAGCAGACCGTGCAGGATGTAATGCAGGCGCCGGTGGCGGCAGAGGATACCGAGGCGGAAGAGAAGGGGGCCGAGCAACAGGCGCCCGAGGCTGAAGACGCGAGCAAGTCAGTGTAAGCCTGTGCCGGCCTCTTCGCGGGCTCGCCCGCTCCCACAGGTTCTGCACAGCCTTCGAGGCTGGCGATGACCCTGTGGGAGCGGGCAAGCCCGCGAAGGGGTCAGCACTGGAGAAACACAAACGCAAACGCCACCTCGAACGGTGGCGTTTCGCTGACGCTGGGCTAGTTGTCCGAGCAACAGGCGCCCGAGGCTGAAGACGCGAGCAAGTCAGTGTAAGCCTGTGCCGGCCTCTTCGCGGGCTTGCCCGCTCCCACAGGTACTGCACAGCCCTCGAGGCTGGCGATGACCCTGTGGGAGCGGGCGAGCCCGCGAAGGGGCCAGCACTGGAGAAACACAAACGAGAACGCCACCTCGAACGGTGGCGTTTCTGCTTCAACCAGCCGACGGTCAGTAGTCGTCTTTGTCGAACCGCCGCGCCTCACGCTGCAGCTGGTACACGAAACTCTCGACCTTGCGCTGTGCCGGGCCGCTGAGGTTGTGGAAGCGTACGCCGGCAAAGGTGGTGTTGATGCGCTCTTCATAATGCAGGTGGCGCAGCTCGACCATGGTGTCGACCAGGCCCAGCGGGTTACCCGCCTTGAAGCGCTCATACACCTGGCCCAGTTGCAGGCGGCTTTCGACATCGCCCTCGAAGCGCAGTTTGCAGCCGGTGGCGGAGATGTCCAGCAGCTTGCCGCGCAGGGCACCGTTGCCTTTGAGGTGGGTCCCGTCAAGGATCACGTCGACCAGTTGCGACAGCTTCAGCGCGGCGCGGAAGGCATTGCGGCGCTGGTGGTAGGTCATCTCGACTGGCATGGGGCCGCTGTAGCAGCGGTGGCCGTTGACTTCGCTGATCTTCAGTGCGTGGTTGCATTCCCAGGCAATACGCACGCCGTCGTGGAAGCCTTCGACACGGAAGTGTTCACCGCTCTCGATGAACTTCTCGCCGTCACGGGGGATCATTTCATCCAGCGCCAGGGTATTGCTTTCACGGTCCACGTGCGTCACGTAGCTCTGGAAGCGGTGGCTGCGGTCATGGAAGGTGATGATCAGCGGGTCGTGGCTTTCTTGCAGTTGCCGCAAGTTGGCCGCAATCTCCAAAGGGGTGCTCAGCACCTTTGGCGGTTGCGGGGCATCTGATTCATTGAACACGGCTTATCGTTCTCCAGGCAAAAGCGACTCACGCAAGTAACGGCATTTTGCCAGTATGTTCCGTGCCTTGATAGAAAAATCAGACTTGGCTGAGGGCGCGTGGCTTGCTCAGCAGCGACGTGCCGCCACGGCTATTGTACAGCGACGGTGAATCACCGCCTTGAAGGATGCGGATCTGGTTATTGGTGACGTGTTGCTGCACCTGGATGATACGGCCATTGGTCTCATTGACTTGCTGGCAGGCTTGCATCAGCTGGCTAATGACGTCGAGTTGCTGCAGTAGCAATGCACCATTTGGCGATTGAGCGGCAACGGCCTCGACCCCTGCGCGATCGGCGCTAAGGCCTAGGCTGGTGAGCAGGTTGCCGCGACGGATCCCTTGCTGCTCGAGCAGCACGATCAAAGACTGCTTGCGCGCCAAGATGCTCTCCAGTGGCGACATGTCGCGACCATGCAAAGCAACGGCTTCTTTCTGCAGGAGCTCAAGCAGTTCCTGCAGCGGGGCAATGTCATCTTCGATCAGTTGCAGCAATGTGGTGTCGTGCATGGCTAACTCTTGGCTTTTCTAGCGTCCGTGAAGTCAGCGCGCCGCTCGGTCAGCGCTGGGCTTCGAAATCAAGCAGTTTGCTGGCGACCCGGCCGGCATCGACCTGGTAGCTGCCGTCGGCGATAGCCTGTTTCAACTGAGCCACACGGGCGCTGTTGACCACCGGTTCGTCGCGCAGCTTGTCGCTGATCTTCTGCAACTGCTGGGCCTCTTGGCTGAGGTGTACCGCTTCTCCGCTGGCGCCGGTGTCTTTCACCGCTTCCTGGCTGGCTGCCGGTTTTTCGGCGCTGCCGGTGGCGCTGTTACCGCGCACGCCGCCCGTGACGGACGGAGAGTTATTCAAACGACTGAAGTCGATGACCATGATCAGAAACCTCTGGGTATTTGGACGCTTGCCTTGTTTTCGGCCAACCCGATAGAAACTTTAGGCACAAATGCGTTGCCGCCTGTCAGCAAGCTCGCCACCCGTTTTCTGACACAGTTTAGGAAATGCGGTTCCGCACCGCCAGCGCCTTCTGGCGATTGGTCTACATGCTGACCTCGACCTGGCCAGGGCCGGTGACCCTGGCCTTGACCACCCGTTTCGAATTGAGGTTGCGTACCCTTATCTGCTCGCTGAGGCCGCCCTTGCTCAGGGCTTCGCCTGGCATGCGCACGCTCAGGCTGCCGGTGCGCGCCACGATGACCACCTGATCACCCTTGCGCACCACCTCGGCCTGCTCTAGGTGCTGCGGGGTGAGCACCTGGTCGATCACCGTGGGGCGCAGCATCTTCATGCCCACGGCTTGGTCCAGTTCGCTGAGGAAGCCCTGGCCCAGGGTGCCGACATCCCGTTCGCGCAGGGCCACGTCGCCTTCACCAACGACGTTGTCACGCTTGAGCGGGCGGGTTACCACCACCACGTCGCGGAACAGCCGCACCGTGGCGGGAACGAATACCGTCCACGGCGCGGCGCCGTTGCAGCGCACCCGTACGGTCACCCGGCCCAGTGGCTGCGCGGGGCTTTCCAGCGAGGCGTCCAGTTGCTGGCTGCACAACGGCATGCGCAGGCGCGGGTCCAGCGAGCTGACCTCGATTTCATAGCGGCCGGCGGTCTGGGTGCTGGCCAGATAATCTTCGACGGTAAATTCAAGAAACCCTTGGGTGACACCGATAAGCTGTTCAGGCAAGGTGAACGCGTCCGCTAGCGTGCGAACGCCGGGCATCAGCAGGCACAGCGTGGCCAGCGAGCCAGTCAGCAGGCGCGTCAATCGTCGGAAAAATGTCGTTTTCGTGTACATGACGCTCAAAAAAGCAAAGCCCGTGCCGACTCACTGTTCGAGTTGCAACGTAAGGCTGAAATGTTAAGGAGTCTGGCATGGCGGGTGTGATGGATTCGGTCAACCAGCGCACGCAGCTGGTGGGGCAGAATCGCCTGGAGTTGCTGCTGTTCCGCCTCAATGGCGAACAGCTTTACGGCATCAACGTATTCAAGGTCAGGGAAGTGCTGCAATGCCCTGCGCTGACCCTGCTGCCCAAGGCGCACCCGGTGGTGCGTGGGGTGGCCAACATTCGTGGGGCGACCATCCCGATCCTCGACTTGTCGATGGCGACCGGGCTGCGACCGCTGCAGGAAGACACGCGCAAGAGTTTCGTGATCATCACCGAGTACAACACCAAGACCCAGGGCTTTCTGGTGCATTCGGTCGAACGCATCGTCAACATGAACTGGGAAGAGATCCACCCACCACCCAAGGGCACCGGCCGGGACCACTACCTGACCGCCGTCACCCGGGTGGATAACCGCATGGTCGAGATCATCGACGTGGAGAAAGTGCTGGCCGAGGTGGCACCTTCTTCCGAATCGGTATCGGCCGGGGTGGTCGATGCCGAGGTGCAGGACAAGGCTGTGCTGCTGCGGGTGCTGACCGTCGACGATTCGTCGGTGGCACGCAAGCAGGTCAGCCGCTGCCTGCAGACCGTCGGGGTGGAAGTGGTGGCGCTCAATGACGGCCGCCAGGCCTTGAACTACCTGCGCCAGCTGGTGGAGGAGGGCAAGAAGCCGGAAGAGGAGTTTCTGATGATGATCTCCGACATTGAAATGCCGGAAATGGACGGCTATACGCTTACCGCGGAAATTCGTAGTGACCCGCGCATGCAAAAACTGCACATCTGCCTGCATACTTCGCTTTCCGGGGTGTTCAACCAGGCGATGGTCAAGAAGGTCGGCGCTGATGACTTCCTGGCCAAGTTCAAGCCGGACGACCTGGCCCAGCGGGTGGTCGACCGGATCAAGGCAGCGCATTGAAGCAGCCGGGGCTAGCCCTGGCACCAGTGATTGAAAAGAGGCGGCAGTAGTGTCTACGGGTAATTTGGATTTCGAACAGTTCCGGGTCTTCCTGGAGAAAGCCTGTGGCATCCTGCTGGGGGAAAATAAGCAGTACCTGGTTTCCAGCCGTCTCAACAAGCTGATGGAGCAACAGGGCATCAAGAGCCTGGGTGAGCTGGTGCAGCGCATCCAGACCCAGCCGCGCGGCGGCCTGCGCGAGCAGGTGGTCGATGCCATGACCACCAACGAGACCTTGTGGTTTCGCGACACCTATCCGTTCGAAGTGCTGAAGAACAAGGTTATCCCCGAGTTCATTCGCAACAACCCTGGGCAGCGGCTGCGCATGTGGTCCGCTGCCTGCTCGTCGGGCCAGGAGCCGTATTCCATCTCGATGGCCATTGACGAGTTCGAGCGCAGCAACCTCGGCCAGCTGAAGATGGGTGCGCAAATCGTGGCTACCGACCTCTCCGGTACCATGCTGACCAACTGCAAGACCGGTGAGTACGATAGCCTGGCGATTGCCCGCGGTTTGTCCCAGGAGCGCCTGCAGCGTTATTTCGACCCCAAGGGGCCTGGGCGCTGGGCGGTCAAGCCGGCGATCCGCAGCCGCGTCGAGTTTCGTGCCTTCAACCTGCTCGACAGCTATGCCAGCCTGGGCAAGTTCGACATCGTGTTCTGCCGCAACGTGTTGATCTACTTCTCGGCGCAGGTGAAGCGCGACATCCTGCTGCGTATTCACAGCACGCTGAAGCCGGGTGGCTACTTGTTCCTCGGTGCCTCGGAGGCGTTGAACGGGTTGCCGGACCATTACCAGATGGTGCAGTGCAGCCCGGGGATCATCTACCAGGCCAAGTAAGCAGAAGGCCGGCGGCGAAAGTTGCCGGCCTTTTTGTTGTGCGCCAGGCATGGCGCGTTGCGCGTTAGCGCAACCCGTTTGGTTGCGGTAGCCGAGCGGGTGACTTGGAGGTGAAAGTCCTCTACACACCCGGCAAGGGGAAGTGTTAGCCAGAGGC